>DYLU01000118.1 GCA_020721905.1 Leptospira biflexa
TTAGGAACATATTATTTGCGTGAAAACCGGTATAAAGCAGTATGGGAAACTGATAGAATAATGCTCAAAGCCCAATGGGCAAATAGTGATGAATTGCCACAACCTTTGTACTATACATTAAACCGTGTGGTTGGGAATTCAGAGCTGGATAAATACCGATTGCGGAAAATAAATGGTCCTGAAGATAGCGGAGATGATGAAGATGCAGGTTTAATGTCAGGTCTAGTTGCTGGAGGATTGACATTCAGGGAAAAGATACCTGAAAAGAGTTCTTTGCGTGAATGCAGGAGTCAGGAAGAAGCACTGTTCAGGAATTTTCAGTGGCTGATACTGGAAAAGAAGATAGTATTTATTATGCCCATGCGTTCATATATTACTGTTCTTGATTTAAATGGTGATGTAACATTAGATCCACTGGCTGTTGCGGTACTTGAAGCCAATGGTATCATTGGGTTGAAAAATCTGAAGAAAGGGAATGGTGTTGGATACTGGAATATAAAAGGTAATGAGGGGACAGATGTTACAGGATGTACCGGAAAAGATAGAAATGGGAATACTGTAAATTATGGTGATTCGTATGAATTGGGTGATGGAAGGATATTTGTTCTGGTCCGGGAGGATGCAGGATATTTGCTTGGGTTAGCCGGTAGCTATGTGGACCTTAACACAATCTGGGATGAGATTTTAGGTGATGGTGCTGTAACTCCGCCAATACTTGCCCATAATTTAGATCCAATTGCCCGAATGGCTTTCATACAACCTTCACTGGTTCCGTCAGATTCTACTGAAATAGGCAATAGTTCAGAAACCTGGCAAAACAGAAGCAGGCTTTTGCCAATTGTTATTGCACTGGCTGGTGATTTGCACGAAAAATCACACTATGAACAACCAGCAAGCCCCTATGACCCATTAACTAATCCTGAAGGAAATAGCTGGTATAATTTTGATGGAAGTCATAAATATCCATTGAAACACCTGCGTGATCTTATTGCTATGCTTGATAGCCCAATGGTAAAATACTATAAACAGCCATACCCCGGGGCAACTACAGGGTGGTTTGTACCGCAAATGAATAATCCAGCGGATGCCGGTAAGTTTGCATTTCTTTTGCCACAGCCAACTGCTGACGAATATTATCCTGATGTTGATTTCAGGCCAAATGATAAACTGCGTTCAGTTATTCAGGTTTTGACTGAAAGCGGGTCAAACGCAACTGCAAAAGCTGATGGCCTTCTGCCAGCTATTACAAATACCAATCTTATCAGCCAGTTACTATCGCTTTTGCAAAAAATGGGAAACGATGAAGGTATATACCGTGATGAAGATAAAACAAGCAATGATTATACACAATGGGGGGCACGCAGGAAATTCTTTTATGGGTTAGAGCAGATAGTAACCAGGATAAAATGCAGCAAAAGTATAGAACTGCAACGTGGATATTATACTGTCAGTTACCCCGACTGGATGTTTACGAAAGATGACAATGACCTGGATTTTGATAAAGCGCTGGAAGAACTAATAGGCTATGATGCAGAAGGCACTGACCGGTGGGGTAAAGGATTGGCAGCATTTGTTGATCACAGGGATAGCACTCATCCAAATTACAAGGGGTATAGCTGGCAAAACTTCTATAAGATGATAAACGGCACAGGCGAGCTATTGAGCAATAACGGTCCACTAACACATGGAAATTTCTGCATTACCGAAGATATTATCTCTATGCTTGATAAAACATTAACAAGTGTAACAGCAACAAATGAACAGTTAAAAGCATTACGCCACACACTGGGTGTAACAATGACCTATTATGATAGTGATCTGAATGCATGGGTTAATGCACCAGAACTATTGGCCATAGTATGTAACAAACTTCCGCAGTTGCTCAATGCCTACAAAGGAAATAATCTAAATCTTTTAATTGCTGGACTAAATATGATGGAGGATGATGGTTTTGTTGCATACATGTTGACAACAATGAAAACTGATTATCCTTCCAAACAGGTTTTTGAAGAGCTGTATGCTTTTTTAAATAGCGACCTGATTGCCAATCCTGATTCCCGATTGTGGAATGATGTTGAGGAACTTATAACTCAGTTTGCCGTTATGCTTGATACTGGCGATAGCAGGTTATATAAAGCAACCACATTTGATGAATACATTAACCCTGTTTATTCAACTTCTACTGAATATCTCTACAGTGACGAGTTTGATCCATATTCAGGGATGGGTATGATTTTAACAAAATAGAATTAAAGAGATTGTTTATAACCCCACCCATCAGATAAAGGTGGGGTTATACATTTGTTTAGAAGGATATTTTTGTTATTTTTAAACATTCTGCATTCAAGTTGGGGTTGAATTAATCATGTTGGAATATGTTGTTATTATAATAAACAATAAATTGCATTGGAAATCTATTCTTAATTTTATAAATATATTACAATAAATCGTACACGACATTATATGCTAACAAATTTAAATTTTTTTGGTAATATGTATGATTAATAGTTGACAAAACTTACCAGTCGGTATTAATATATAGATGTAAATAAGTACATTTAGACGGTAAATACTGGTACATCAGTTTGAAAGGGTTGATCATGAAAACAAGAGGTCACATTTTAACACTACAAACAAATGGTGAGTGTTTGGCAAAAGTTTTTTTTGTGGGGAATATGGTACTTTGGCGTCGGGAATACGTTAATCAAATAGACCGACATGTCAGTACTATGGTTACTATAAAACTTATAACGCAATTTATAATGTATTCACTGTTAAAAACAAAAAAATTTTATCTCTATTCCAGGAGGGGCGTATGAAAGTGTTAAAATCATTTATATTCATACTCATAGTAACATTTATAACTTCCTGTTCTGATGGTAAATTTTTATTTCAGCGCAATGATCCTGAGCCGCCCTACAGGCTTTTTGACCTCTTAGACGATTATCCTGCTTTATATGACGCATTTTCAGGGATTGATCAGCATACATTTAATGTATTGCTTGCTGATTCGGTCAATGCTGATGTGAGTGCTGTTAAAGATGTGCTGCCAGCGGTAGCCGATCCTGCTGTAGTAAATCCTCTTGTTGATACTATCGCTGCACTGCGGTCAATAATTGGTAGGATTATACAGCAGGATGAATACGAGTGGCCAAATGATAGTTATGACAGCTATGCAACTGATTTATACAGCTTTTTGGACGATTTGAGTGCTACAAGCCCCGGTACTACCGATGAAATCATGAATATGCTGCGAAAGATAATTGGATATATTCAGTATGCCCATGGAAGTGAACTTGAAACCGTCATGGCCGATCTAATTGCATTTTTACAGGATAGCGAGGGGCAAAACATTGGTACTGTTTTCCCGCTTTTGCAGGAAGGACTTGGGAAGTTGTTAGTAAAAGCAAATACGTATTATGGCGATAGTAACCGGTTAGGGAATGCTACTGACGGAATGGATGCATTGCTTTCAGGCATTAATGAGATAGCAACAGAAGATGTTGAAGCACGCGAAGCTGTCTATGACCTGATACGTGAAGCAGGTAATCTTACCACCGTTAAAATAGGAGAAAAGTCCTTTAGCCAGATCTTGAAAGAGCTTATGATAAACCTTGAAGATTATGCCACAGAGGGTGGATCGGTAT
>DYLU01000047.1 GCA_020721905.1 Leptospira biflexa
GGAACAGTTTCCTCTTCTCCTTTTGCATCTGGTTTTCCCGAACCAGCACTCCTATCAAAAAACTCCCACCGTGCTTTTAATACAACATCACCATGTTGATTTTTAGTAACTGTCTCCCAGCCTAATATACTTCCTTTTTCCTTAACTGTAATATGTGTGACAGTTCCTTCTGATGTGACTTCATCATCCGGCTTAACAGGATTTAGCCATTCAAAATATTGACTGTAATGCACCACAAACATCATATTCATGCCAATCTCTGCATCAAAGATTATCTGAGCAGTGGGACCGGCCCCGTAAAAAACCGCATACATGGGCGGTGCAATAATCCCGCCGGGTCTTCGATTATCAAAATAGGCATCATTGTCTTCATTATACGCAAGGGCATAGTAAATGCTTTCATGCTGAGAAATTTTAACGGGGTCAGATTTGTATTTTTTACCAATAACTTTTTCATTAAGCGGCATACTTCCCTCCTGTTTAATAGTGGCGATAGCTCGTAAAAGCAACCTCAAATTATGTCATACATTCATACATATTTTTGTCAAGTAATTAATCGAAAGTTTGGGATGCTTGCTACACGTTTCGGCCATCCTGAGAAGTCCCTGTGCATCCGTAACGCGGCGATCTCGTTTGTTTACCCGTGGTTCTTTGCTCTGCTCACAATGATACTACTCTATTTCAGACCACATCCCTTCAATGAGCGCCTGATGGATCCTCCAGTAAACTCAGGGCCCACCAGAAAAAGTTTGGATGTTACCACCATCACATCCCCAGGAAATACTATAGACAAATGGATGCAAAAATTACCTGTTAAAATGTTTGTATTGACAATATTATTTATTTGCAGTATTGTATAGTTACACAAGGAATTATACAATAGTATATAGAAACTAAAGATTTTAAACAACAATATTACATTAATCAAAGTTATAAAACATTAACAATAAGCATAATTACATCCCCGGCTGGTGCTATCATAGTTGCATTATTCCTGTATCAGGATATATGGATTTTACATTTTGATTTCACACTGTGGTACAGGTTATTTCCCATAATTCTGAGTAGTATATACTTTATACTATCACTAACAACACTTAAAAAATATATACGCTATGTTATTCCCCTGTATACAATTTTTCTTACATCAGGTATAATTATGATACTGGGGATAGCTTATAACTTCTTTATCAATTCTTTACATCCTGATCACTATATATCCAATGTTTCAGCAGGAATTCAAACTGTTTTCATAGTTACATTCCTCATATCATCAGGTGCATTACGGTATATGCCATTTTTGTTAATAGTGCCATTATCACTTTTTATTTTTATTGTATCAATAAAAACACAATTGACTGCACATGAGTGGACAACTCTTTCAAATCCCATTGCAACAGCTTTTTTCTTAAGCCTTTTAGCATTCATAACCGAGAAAAGGAATTTTAAGGAATTCATACTGAATAACAAACTTGAAGCAAATGAAGAAATACTAAGCAGATACAAATTTACCATGGAAAAGGAATTGACCTTTGCATCACAATTACACCGTTTTATAATGCCACAAAATTCGCCTACTCCTAAAATTTCTCTATATTACAGGCCATACTACAATTTAGGCGGCGATTTTTATGATTTTATTCCTCTTGATAAAATAAAAAATAAAATTGGTATATTTTTAAGCGATGTTACAGGGCATGGTATTCAATCAGCATTTATTACTGGATTGCTCAAACATTATCTTATCGTTGGAAAAAAATATTATTTAAAACCTGACAAATTACTGTACTACCTCAATGAATATCTAACTGACAACATTGGGGCAAACTTTGTCACAGCACTCTATTGTATAATTGACTTTAATAAAAAAGAATTAATCTACAGCAATGCTGCTCATTATCCACCTGTCCTTATTCATGAAGATGGCACCATTGATGAACTTCCTAAAACAGGTAAACCATTCCCAATTGGGATTTTAAAGAAGAGGGACCTTATTAAAAAAGGAAGGAATTATGCAGTTACAACAATAAAACTAAAAAAGAATTCAAAGATTGTATTGTATACTGATGGCATTATTGAACTACATAATCCTATTACCAACACCATTATTGGTAGTAGTACATTGTTTGACATATTAAAGGAAAATGATAAAATCACCGGTATTAAATTAATACGTAAAATTGAAGAATATCTAAACAGCCACATTGCCGGTGAGCTCATTAATGATGACATATGTATCATCGTAATAGAAGTATGATTACAGACTAATGTATAAAATATTCTGTCTGTTCCTTTTCTAACCATCCTGGAAGCTCAAGAATAAACTCTTTTATCTGGTCGCGTACTCGCCTGTAATGTTGCAATGCTTCTTCAGATGTCTTTGCTTCTTTTGCCAATTGTGGCGGATCTTCAAAACCTCTGTGCAATACCTTTGTTTTACCAGGGAATAGCGGGCAATTTTCATTGGCATGCCCACAAACAGTGATAACATAGTCAAAGTGCATATCCATTAATTCATTCACATGCTTTGATGTATGATGTGATATATCTACACCTGCTTCTCTCATAACAATCACGGCATTAGGGTCAAGACTTTTTGGTTCAATGCCTGCAGAATAGGCTTCAATGATATCCCCACGCAAAGCATTTGCAAAACCTTCAGCCATCTGGCTTCTGCATGAATTACCTGTACAAAGAAACAGAATAGAAATTTTTTTCTGCATAGTAACTCCTGTAAAAATAGAAATAGACAGGTGTCTTCATACACCTCTTATAAAATACAATGTCATCACATACCTTGAATTAATTCTATCCCGGTACAATTAAAATTAGGTACAACTAAAGTTCTTACATTATCATCACTGTAAATATTTGCAACTACATTCATGAGAATTTTATGAAAATTTAATTAAACTCATAAGTGAATTAAAACTTTCTCTACTATTAGAGACTAACTTTTTATTGTAATATATAAAGATTTTGTAAAAAATAAAAAAATATCATGATACACTACAATATATTCTCTTCCTGTATCGTACACATTTTGGTCAAATCTAAAACTTTAAGTTTCTATCCCCTATGTTCACAGGGAAGTTAAAAATAAATGCTCCAAAGCAATATCCCAATCCAAGAGTTTGGGTGATATTAAAACAGATGCAGCATATTTGCATCCTTTTTTAAAAGACCGTGACAGCAAACAAAAGACTTCACTTATACTCCTGATAGAAAATGGCATGTCAATTCCTCAATAACTGTTTTTTTCTAAAGATTATCCAAAAAAAATATGTGTTGGTTAAAAAAGTGCACCCGCCTCTTAATTAAGGTGCACCTTTTTATTAAGGACACATCACTATACCTTTTGCCCACAGGCATTCCCCACAGGGTGAAGTATTCCAGTAGCAATCCTTGTTCTCAACAGTGCGGTAATAACACATATCAGGTTCCACACATAATGTACAATCCGGGAATTCATAATATCGGAATGTTTCTCTGAAATGGACAAACTCAGAGCTATTCCATATATCAGCAAGATTGTCCTTACCAATATTCCCAAACACATGGCGTTTATGCATACGCGGATTGCCAAAATAATATGAAATATGTGTATATGCAAGCTCCGGGCAGGGAACAACATCGCCATGTACAGTAATAAACACTGTCCCTTTTTCTATAAAGGGACAACGACGCAATACCGATGCATTGCCACTAGCTACAGTAACGCTTGCATCTTTCATAAATTTCTTTTGAATACACTTTAAGCCGTCATTATTCCCATCTATAGAATAGACAATTGCTTTACTCATTTCATCTGTATAGGGAAATACATTGGTTACGATGCAACGTTGAGCGCCCGCCTCTTTTGCTCGTGAAATAATATGGGGAATGCGTTGTATATTGTGTATCGTTGCAACCGTTTCAACACCTATAAGAGGTTTGACAGATTTATATTCCTTTTTTATCGTTTCTAACAATGCAACAGCAGCTAATGGTACAGCCGCATCACTGCCTTTACGTATAACAGGATCGGTATCGTCCGTATCATCAATTGAAATATACACAGCACTTAAAGGCAGACGTACAAACATTTCAGCAAGAGCCCTGTCAATACGCATGCCATTAGTAACAAGAATGATTGGTATGCCAGGTGTTGCCAGTTGAGTAAGGTGCCATTGTATATCGGGATTGCATAACGCTTCCCCAAATCCTAAAAGCACGATACGCTCTATATTTTTAAATGGGCGCAACTGTGCCACAATCTTTTTCATTAACACTTGTTGTAAATGAGCTATCGCAAAATCAT
This sequence comes from Leptospira biflexa, assembly GCA_020721905.1. Taxonomy (GTDB): domain Bacteria; phylum Spirochaetota; class UBA4802; order UBA4802; family UB4802; genus UBA4802. Next base: position 4,301 of record DYLU01000047.1, read on the forward strand.
GTATGGAATTGCGGACGCACGTAACACATGATAAATTGCAGGCAGTAGAAAGCTCAATATATACCTGACCAATGCAATCAGATACTTCCTGCTTCTCCTGCCTGCCCATCCATTCAAAGAGCATACGCGCACATTAAATATATTTTTAGAAATAACGCTTTTTAAAAGCTAATGCCACATTGACAAGTCCAATCAATACCGGCACTTCAACAAGCGGACCAATAACCGTTGCAAATGCCTGTCCGGAATTAATACCAAATATAGCAATGGCAACTGCTATTGCCAGCTCAAAGTCATTGGATCCGGCTGTGAATGATACAGCAGTTGTTTTTGCATAATCGCCGGTTATACGCCGCACAATATAGAATGTTACAAACCACATCAACACAAAGTACAAAAGCATTGGGAATGCTGCTATAACCACATCCTGCGGACGCTCTATTATCTTATTGCCCTGCATTGAGAACATCACTATAATAGTAAAAAGCAGTGCAATTAATGTAATGGGGCTTATTTTAGGAATAAATTGAGTTTCATACCATTGCTTCCCTTTGAGTGCAATCAAACCAAAGCGCGTGATTACACCTCCAAGAAATGGTATGCCTAAATATATGAATACGGTTTTAGCTGACTCAGACATTGAAACCGAGATATTCAAACCCTTAACCAGACCAAACCAGTTAAGCGCCAATGTTATAAATAAATAGATATACACCGCATAAAATAAAACCTGAAATACTGCATTAAACGCAACCATACCAACAGCCAGTTCACGGTCACCACCGGCAAGCTCATTCCACACAATAACCATAGCAATACATCGTGCAAGCCCAACCAGTATAACACCAATCATGTATTCAGGATATGAGCGCAAAAGCAGCACCGCAAGCACAAACATTACCACCGGACCAACAACCCAGTTCATTAACAATGAAATTCCTAAAAGCTTTTTATTTTGAAAAATTTTTCCCATTTCTTCATATTTCACTTTTGCAAGAGGTGGATACATCATAAGTATCAGCCCTATGGCAATGGGAATATTGGTTGTCCCAACCTGCAAAGTATTGATAAAGCCCTTTACACCAGGCATATAATATCCCATAGCAACACCCAGTGCTATTGCTAAAAATATCCATAATGTTAAATATCGGTCAACAAACGAAAGCTTTTTTACTATACTATCAGCCATTGTACACCTCATTCATTTAATAATTATTGGTTATAAATAACATTAATGCTCCCTTGTTTATACCTTTATTTCAAAGGAGGTACTAATAATACCGGTTGGGTAACATTTCTAAGAACATTCCAGCTGACACTTCCTACAAACACATCCTTAACCATACTTCTCCCTAATGCTCCCATAACAATCATTGAGTAATCCTTATTTTTGGATTCTTTGATAATTTCTTCAACTGGGGTTCCATATTTTAAAACAACATCAACTATTTTTGCACCTTTTTTAACAAGCCTATCTTTGAGCATTTTTAGCCTTTCAGTGTCAATTGTATTAAATTCATCAAGCTTATCTTTTAAATATTTTTCAATCCTTGTTTTATCCTGTACATGCATGAGCGCCACATTTTTAATTCCGCTTCCCGCCATTTTTTCTACATAAGTAAATGCCAGTTCAGCCGTATCTGAAAAATCTGTTGCAAACAGCAGAGGTTTCTTTTTATCAATACATACGGTGGAACATACCGGCTTTTCTTTATCTTCGCTGGATAATCGCACAATCAGAAGCGGTTTAGTAATAGCATGAATTATTTTATGTGCTGTACCTCCCAATGCAACATCAAATGCCAGGCTGCGGCCATGCGTACCAATAACAACCATTGAAGCATTTTCCTCTTTTGCCAACTTCCATAACTCATACGAAAAACCATTATTTGCAACATGTACTGATACAGAATATTCATAGTTTTGGAGCAATAATTTTTATTTTTGCAACAACGGTTCAGCTTCTTTAATTAATGAAAAGTGTAAATCTTCAATGTATTTAAGACCCAGAGCGTGAAATACAATTATCTCCTTAGTACCAAAAACTTTTAAATCTTTTATGCACTCAATAATATGAGTGGATGCCTCTGATAAATCTGAAGCAAATATCACTTTGCTAAACATTACAACCTCCTATCACTTTTTAATTAATAAAAAACATATGGCAACAGAAACCCGCTGTCAAACTATACTTCAATACCCTTCTGTGCATATACAACTGTGTGGAATTTTTATCAACATGCACCCTCGCAAGAACAACCGCCACCAATTACAGGAAGATCCTTCTTTTTACCTCCCATTGAAATTCCCGAATACAATTGTCGTACATTTGTGCTTCCGCATATTCTGCATACTACCTGCAGCCCTTTTTCTTTTTCGCTTATACTGGCAATCACAGTAAATGTTGCATTACAATCATCACAATGATATTCATACGCCGGCATAGAAAGAATCCCTCCTTTTTTAAAAAATTAACACCTCACTGCTTTATACCCTGCAATGTAAATCACCCATTGCATGCAGTGTTTTTATATCATCCTTATACACTGATTCCGATGAAAACACCTGTGTAAGATACTCAAATAATTGATGGTTAACCTTAACAAAATCTTCATTAAGTTTATAATATATCCACTGCCCATCTTTCCTATACTGCACAATGTTGGCTGCATATAACTTTGCTAAGTGATGAGATACGTTTGTTTGAGATATCCCAAGCAATTCAGCCATATGACAAACACATAATTCTTTCCGCATAAGCAGATTTATAATTCTCAACCTGTTAACATCAGAAAGCATTTTAAATACGATTGTCAATTTAATCTGCGTTATCATATGTGTATTCCATGATTTGTTTATATATTAATATATGAACAGATAATCATATACTAAATATACTCCGCCACAAATAACCAGCACACCACATGCTTTTTTAACTATCACTGCAACCTTTGAACGTTCATTCCAGTTAAGATATCGCTGTACAACCTCATAGGATGTACCTGCAATAACGATGATACTGCAATGACCAATTGCGTACATGCCAACTAAAGCTATGGCAAATATGAGTTGAGATGATGCTACCTGAAACGCTACCCCTAACATTGGTGCCATATAAGCAAACGTGCAGGGACCAAGTGCAATGCCAAAAAAAAGACCCAGCAGAAAAGCTGCTGCTATCCCTTTGCGCTTCACACCAGGATGTGTACTTACCTGCAAAAATGGAAGCTGGATAATCTCCATCAAATGCAACCCAACAAGAAAAAAAAGTAGAGCCACAAAGACATTGCCCCATACGCCAACATCACCCATCATCCTTCCTGCCAGTGCAGTAAGGGCACCTATCAGTGCAATGGTGATAAGAATGCCAACAGAAAATGCAATTGAAACTAAAAATGCCCGCGCTGCAGTTTTTACTTTTTGATCATCAATAAAACCAATAATAAGCGGAATGCTTGCCAGATGACATGGAGACAGCAGTATTGATAACACACCCCACACAAACGATGCAGTTAATGCAATCCATACAGTACCGTACAACGAATTGGTAACCCAGGTAAAAATTTCGGTCATGGCTTTATCCCCTGTTTTTGCAATAGTTCATCAATTGCCTCATATGGGAAATATCCTTCATGACGGAAAAACTCTTTCCCTTCAGAATCAAGGAATACCTGTGTTGGGATCACACGTATACCAAACTTCTGTGCATATGGTGCACCCTCGTTAGTCCACACATCATAAAATACAATAGATACTTTACTGCCATATTTTTGCTTAATCTTTTCCATTACCGGCTGCATCATTCGGCAGGGAATACAATTAACAGAACCAATTTCAATAAATGTAACCTGCGATGTCTTTTTATTTTCCTTAACTGCTTGTGTTTCAGTAGATACAGCATTCAGAGCATTGGCATCATTATCATTTTTATTGCAAGCGATAGTTACTGATAAAATCATCATCAATACATACAGAGCAATCTTTTTCATGAAGTCCTCCCATTATTTACTATAAATAAAAAGGGAACCCAAACGAAGCTCCCTTGTGAAAGAACAATCCCATTAACACTTGTATTGTCAATATACATACTATACATAGTGTAGATAAAGGGATTAGTTTGTGACATCTTCAAGCTTGTGCACCATGTTGCTGGAGAGCAGCATAATTGAGCCATTAACAATTACCACCACATGAACATCCATCGGATCCATGCTCATCAGCAACTGAAGTAAACGATGAAGCATTATTAAAGATATCGTTCTTAATCTGTATAGCTATCTGTTCCACTAATTCGTCTGAAACAGGTGTTTCCCCTTTTTTGTATCCATAATTTGCCAGATTATAGACTTCAGGTTTAACACCTATTGCAATAAGCCCTTTTTGCGCACATGCAATAGGACAGCCATCAATAACAATATTGCGATCAGCTCCCTGTGCAGATGCAACAAATCCTGAAAGTCGGGCGCCTACTCCTGCCAGACATGTCATCCTCCCCACCTTTTCTTTGGAGAGAATTCGCGTAACTCTGTCTGCGATACAGCCTACATCAGCTGAACCTGAACATGAATACAATAATACAGTACCACCTCCGCAACAATCCATTTACAAATCCTCCTGTTTTAATAGTAAAAATTGTGCTGAACATTGTTCAGCAACGCGTTATTGCCAAAAAATTTTACAACTCAATCATATTACCATCAGTAATTTCTATGAAAAATTTTGTTTATTCATTGAGATGCCTTTTCATAAACAAAATAGTCTAACTGCCACATATTACTGAATCAATTTTTTTACTTCATCAAGTGATGGAACTTTACCGGCTACTTTAACCTGCCCATCAACTACAAATGCCGGAGTTATCATCACTCCATAACTCATAATTTTCTTTATATCGGTAACCTTTTGTAATTCATAGGGTATACCCAATTCATTTGCGGCCTGTTCGGCTAGCCGTTGGAGCATATTACATTTTGGACATCCTGTCCCCAGAATCTCAAACTTTTTCATGATTACCCCCTTTGCAAGCATTGATATATAGTAATGTAATTCACACAATTAATTGTAATGAATATAACTGCTATTTGCTTACCGTAAGCTTTCCTTCTTTTTTCAATTCCATAGTAACGTTAGCCCATATCTTCTCGTGCTCATATAAATTGCGCAATTCTGAAATATCAGGAAAGGTTATAGCATTCCCTTTACATAAATTTGCACATGTAGTGCATCCTACAATACAGCTTAGCGGATTGACAACAACAGGACCTTCTTTAGTCCATTTATACACCTGTTTACCACAGTTCATGCACATCCCGCATTTTACACACTTTGAAATATCAATCGTTGGACTCCAGTTAACCTTTTCTCGTGGATACCCTGTCAACCATGCCATAGAAAAACCTCCTTAATGTATAAGAAGACATACAAATATATGAATAAATTATCTTACTTAACAACAACTACTGAACATGGAGCTTTTCTCACAATTTTTTCTGCTGTTGACCCCAGCTTCGACATAGATAAATTGCTAGAACCCTGTGCTCCTACAACAAGTACTGAAATCTTGTTTTGTTCAGCATACTTCACAATTTCTTCAATGGGATGCCCTTCAACAATCACTTTGTCACCTCGCAATGCAGAAGGTATCTTTTTATAAAGCTTTTCCATATGTGTCTGACATTGTTTTATGCGTGCATCGTGAAACTGATTTATGACAGGAAAAAATTCTTCATCCATGGGTGTTATCTCATGTGATTGCCGTATCCTGTAAATATCATCTTCTATATGTAGCAAAAAAACTTTTCCTTTTAGCGCTTTAGCTACCTTTATACCCATTTCAAGTACAGCATGTGAAAACTCGCTAAAATCCAGTGCCACCAGTACTTTATTACTCATAGAAACCTCCTTAAAAAGTAACGCCGCATTTGATATAAAAAGATTTATCAGCTTCAGGCAAAGAGTCATCTTCTTTATGCTGATAGTAAGCAATAACCCTAACAGCTCTACTGAAACGATATCCAATCCCCCCGGAATAGATTTTTGTCGTTATACTATCATCAACATTCGTACCATATCCAAATCGACCAACGACAATAACAGGAACTATTCCAGCACTGGCACCATCAATATGCAGATAACTATCGACCATTCTATAGTGTGTTTTGTTGCCCTCTATCACTACAACAGGTAAAGCAAATACTGCACCTGCTCTCAAAACATCGTGCGTGTAAAACACTCCAAAAGCACTATTGTTGGTATAATTATCTGAACGATCATTATCGTCAGTAACACTGTACCTATCAAACGCTATCAGGCTAACATGCTTAAACGGTGTAACCGCACCCATTACATAATATGCTTTTCCATCATCAGTTTCGCTCACATGCTTAAATCCTTCTCCATTGGCGACAGCTCCGGTAAGTGTGACAACATTAAACAATGATATATCTGCTCTGACACCAAGATCTGCTGAATAATCAACATCAGTTTTAATTAAACTGTATGAATTATCAAAGTAATTTCGCTGTACCCATCGTGAATCGCTCTGTTCATCAACGAAATTAAGAAGCGGTGTCCCCACCATACCGCATCGAATAGAATATCCAAATGACGTGAACTGCTGAGCTGCCTGCACGTATGCAAATTTAAGGTAGAGTGAATATGTATTGCTTTTTGCTTCAACGTCCTGTGGAGGAGTATTTTCAATTTGACCCTGGCTTTCTACCTGCCCTATATCGGTAGTAATACGCATGCTCCAGATATCATCAAATTTCTTTGCAAAGTTAAGGTATACGCGCGTTACTGCAAAACTGTTTTCAGCTTCAGCAGTATTGGCATTGTGAATATCTTTTTCCCATTCCATATACACAACACCAGAGATAACTGGAGATTGCATGTTCTCCTGCGCAAAACCATGTCTGCTAATCATCATTACAACTATAGCTATTCCAGAAACCCTGAGCATTATTCTGAACATTGTTTTTATTAATGCCTCCGTATTAAAAATGTACAATAGTATAATATATATTTATGGGACTGATACCTATACTATCATCCCAAATATTATCCCTGTAATAGTTGCCATAACAACAACAAGGCTTACATATATCACTGTTTTTTTAGTACCTAAAACACTTCTAATGACTAACATACTGGGAAGCGACAACGAAGGTCCTGCTAATAACAACGCTAACGCAGGCCCATATCCCATACCACTACCAATAAGCCCCTGCAGAATTGGAACCTCAGTAAGTGTTGCAAAATACATAAAAGCACCCACTACTGCTGAAAAAAAGTTTGCAAACAATGAGTTGCCACCCACTGCCATGGCAATCCATTCCGAAGGTATAACACCCTCATGACCTGGTCTACCTAACAAAAATCCAGCCACAAGCACACCACCTAATAACAAAGGAAGTATCTGTTTTGAAAACGACCATGTCTGCTCAAGCCATGTTGTCATCTCTCCCTTTTCTGATGCAGTAATAAGCGTCAGTGCAATTACTCCTGTTGAAAATGGCACCAACGGCTTTTGACCATAGATGTATGACATACTACCAACGATCAGTATTGACAATACTACCTTCCACCATTTTACCCCAAACCATATAGCAAGTGTAATTGCAAACAACAATGCCGATACACCGGTAATAACCCATTTATAATAAAAAACGGTATACCAAAATCCTTCATATGTTGCAGGTTTTCCCCAGTTTGCAAAGACAAGTATTGCCACCATCAAGAAAAAGTATATCGATGTTTGCCACAAAGGCCGTGGAGTTTCCGGATCGGGCATATCCATCATTGCATGGGCCTTTTCAATTTCTTCCTTCCTGAAAAAAAGATACATCAAGGCACCAATAATAACGCTAAACAGAATTGCACCTACTGCCCGCGCAATACCAATTTTTAACCCCAGAACACGTGCAGTGAGAATAATAGCCAGTATATTAATTGCCGGGCCTGAATACAAAAATGCAGTTGCCGGTCCCAGGCCTGCTCCCATTGTGTAAATGCCAGCAAACAAAGGAAGCACTGTGCACGAACATACCGCTAAAATTGTTCCTGATACCGAGGCAACGCCATATGCTACAATCTTTGGCGCTGTTGGACCTAAATACTTCATAACACTATTCTGGCTGACAAACGCAGCAATAGCTCCTGCAATAAAAAAAGCAGGTACCAGACACAATAACACATGTTCCTGCGCATACCATTTTGTTAAATGTAATGCTTCAAATACTGCATTGTCAAACCGAGTATTTCCTATTGGCAAAAAATAAAAAACAAGAAATGCTGCAACAATATACAGCAACTTTTTTAATTCACTCTTCCAGTCCATATTATGCATCTCCTCATAAATTATACGTCACTTAAATAAAGCTGTCTTATACATGAGTAATTTATTTACATGAATGGCAGTTCTATGAATGCCGTACCTTCCGAATACAGTAACGAGCAATCTTGACCTGATGTTCCACATTGTTTGCAAGAACCCTGTCAACACACGCAATGAAATCAAGAACACAGGAGGCCTTAAGGTGATAATACACAGTGGTGCCCTGCTTGACACCATACACCAACCCTGCATTTTTCATCACCAATAAGTGCTTGGACACTGTTGACATATCTACTCCAATAAGATCCCTGAGTTCACAAACGCAGCGAGGTCCTTTTTCAAGTTCCTCCACCATCATAAGCCTGCTTGGATGCGCCAGTGCCTTCATAATAACAGCACGTGCTTCATATTTTTGCTTTAGTAACAAGTCCATAGACATTCCTCTATAATATTCTATAAATATGTCATTTGGCAATATAGCCAAATATGCAACTATATTCTAAAAAAATTTTATATTTCCTTTTGTTATTACAATACTGTATAATACATTTGATTATACTGCTTTAAAAATATCTTGGATTCCTCCTGTATGGATTTTTTATCATGTAAAAGAGCAATTTCCTTTAATTGTTTCCATAAGCCGTCTATTTTTTTACAATATCCTGCACTTCATCATTATTATATTTTTGCGCATACACGTGTAAACCTTTCAATAGACTATCGCACTGATTTATCTGCATATCTACTCCTTTCCAGTTGCCGCTCTGTGCCATCCATACCATCATCCGTATTGCTGATCGTAAATCAAACATCTTATCAGCCAGTGTTACAGTATTATTAATCTTATGAATTTTTACAAATAACATGCAATTCATACCACAAAATTGGACTGCTCTTTTTATATTATCACTGGCAGCATTTTTGCGCATAAGATCAAAATTATCTTTTGCCTCATCAAAATATAAAGCCCATGCAGGATCGTTGCTATACTGTTTTGGCGGATTATTCTTGTATTGTAACGAAATAGCTGCCCACTTTTGCAGTATTTGATCAATTTGTGTAAGGATTGCGTCATTTATCCCTGCATTCCCTTCCTGTAATTGAGAACAAACTTTAAAAACTTCTTTTCTGAAAGCACTTACATCACTATCAAGATCATCTCCCGCATACACATAGCTCATAATACTTGCTGCAATCATACAGACTAATACAAATCGTTTCATGGCATTCTCCTTATACTTAAGTTTATAGCTAATAGTATTTTAGTGCATAAACACTATCTTAGTGCATAATAAATAAACTTACTATAGAATAGATTATCATTGAATATATCTAACACATCTTTGTACCACATTACTCGCTATAGCGTTTTTGTCTTATCATATAATATGCAACAGGCATGAAGAAAAATGTCAGAAATAACGAATAGAGCAATCCGTCAATATCTGCAATTGCCATTGGTTGCAGTAATTCAGTTCCTTGGCCCCAGTTCAAAGCCAATGGTAGTAGGCCAAAAATTGCAACGAGGATTGTCATAAGAATTGGCCGTAAACGCAGTATTGCTGCCTGCACAATTGCCTTTTTTAAGTTTTCAGTTTGCTCAAGCTCTTGAATAAACGTTATTAAAACAACCCCATGGATAAGCTCCATGCCGGATAAAATAACAACACCAATGAGTACAGTTACACCTATGGGAGTATTAGTCAAAAACATGATAACCGTAATACCTGCTATTGAAAGAGGTATTCGTATAAGCATAATGAGTGGAATAATAAATGATTCAAACTGAATTGCGAGTATTACATATGCAAAGAACAACGCTAAGGTAATAATGACCATCAGACTTTTAAAGTTCTCACTCATCATTCGTGCTTGCGCACCCATGGATATATTCCAGCCTAGCGGTAATGCAAAATCCTGCAATCGGTTCTGTATTTGATTGTTCACATCACCAATACTTTCACCAACAACCGATGCAGTGACTTTAATAAGCCTCATCTGATCTATCCTGTCTATCTGTACCGGTCCTTGCGATCGCTCTACCTTGCCAATACTTGAAACATAAATAGGAAGACCGCCAAGAGTCAGCAATGGAATATTACTTATATCAATCTTACCTTTAAACTGCTCCTCACCCAATACCACGTGAACAGGATAGTAAAGCCCACTATCAAAGTAATAGGTTGCTATAAGCCCATCAATCAGCATTCGCGCAGTCGTAGCAATCTGATTAACGGTAACCCCCAGATCAGATACTCTATCCCGATTTACTATGATATGGTACTCAGGCTTTGCAACATCCAATGAAATGTCAATATTTGTAAGGCCAGGTATATCTTTAATCTTATCAATAATGGATTGCGCAGTCACTGCCATGTCCTTAACTGCTATTGTTTTAGGTGCTCTGATTTCAACCTCAACATCAAATTCACCAATCTGGCGTATGCCTTTCATCTTAGTATGAAAAACTTTCACCTTTGCACCTGGATATTTTGCAGCTTTGCGCAATCTATCGCCATATTTTTCAACAAAATCATCTGTTGTAACCCTACGTTTATTCCCGGGTACAAGCTGTATATTTACCTCTCCTTCATGCGCCACCTCTGAGGTAACTAAACCCCAAATTTTGCCGCCTGCTAAGGAAAACGCTGTTTTTACATCCAGGATTTTTAAGGCTTCCTGTTCAATATTTTTCACAACCTGAAATGTTTGTTGCATTGCAGTCCCAATTGGCATCTTTACTTTTACCGTAACCATGCCATCATCTGCCCGTGGCAAAAATTCAGTACCCACAAATTTTAAAAATACAACACCCAGTATAAAAACTATGATAGCTATAGTTATCACTCTCCTGCGATGCTCAAGAGCAGATTGCAATTTTGCTTCATACCACTGCGCCAGCGCATGCACTATCTTTTCACTAAATGGCACCTTGTGTTTATGGATGATTACATCTTTACCGGAAGCAGCGCTTGCGATATCTTCCGAGACAGCAAATTCAAATAACAGCCTGTTGGCAAGCATGGGCGTTACTGTAAGCGCCGTTAACATTGAAAACCCTATTGCTAAGGCCACAATGATGATTAATTCATGAAACAGAAGAGATACAAGCCCAAAAATCATAAGAAATGGCAGGAATAATGCTATGAATGTCAATGTAGCAAATGCCAGTGCCACATTAACCTGATTAGCACCTTCTTCAACAAAATTTGCACTACCCTCTTCCTTCAAGCGTGAGATATTTTCAAGTACTACAACTGTCTGATCAAGCATCACAGTTATTGCAATAACCAGGCCACCAAGAGATAAGATATTCATTGAGTATCCCAACAAATTCATTGAAAAAAAAGTTAACAGCATCGGGATAGGAATTGACAGCGTAGAAATCAGCACCTGCCTCCATCCACTCAAAAAAAACCATGTTACCAGAACAATTAATAGTGAAGCAATAATTGCTGCATCCCGTACACCGCTTACTGCATCCCTGATATAATCTGCCTGGTTGTATATAATTTTCATCGATACATCAGCAGGCATTATAGATTTCAGTTCATCCATTTTTTGAATAATTCGCTCTTCAACTTCTACTGTATTAGCATTTGCCTGCTTAAAAATAGAAAGTTTTACCCCTTCAACACCATTGAGCCTTGTTATAATACGCTGTACATCATGTGAATCAATAACCATGGCAATATCTCGTAAATAAATGTATCCGCCATACTCATCACGCTTCACAATAATATTTTTTATATCATCGATAGAGTTAAACCGGCCCATTGTACGCACATTAAATTCTTTTGTTTGACCAGTAATACGTCCCGCTGACAGTTCTACATTGGCGTCGCGAAGCAACTTCAATATTGCTTCCACAGTAACGCCAAGAGCCTGCATCTTATGAGGATTTACAATAACCCTGATCTCACGCATTAAACCGCCTGAAACCTCTGTACCTGCGGTTCCTTCAACTGTAGCAAAATATTTTTGCAGTTCATTTTCCACCCACAATCTCAGAGAAACAAGATCCATTGTTTTAGATACTAAAAGTAAATCCAACACCGGGAGCTGAGATGGATCAGCCTTAATTATGAGCGGTTCTTCAGCGTCTGCGGGAAGTTTTTTCTTTACTAATCCCATTTTTGCAGTTACATCCTGATATGCAATATCCCTATCAGCTGCATAATCAAAGTTTATCAGCAACGTATACAAACCATCCGTACACTGTGATTCCAGATAATCAAGATTATCAACAGTAGACATTTTTGGCTCAATGATTTCTGCAATATTATCCTCTATTTCCTCCGGTGTTGCACCACGCCATCCAACATATACCTTAACTAAGGGATATGTTATATCCGGAAGCAAATTAACGGGGCACATTGAAAAGCCAAAGATCCCTATAACAATAGGGGCGCACATCAGCACAATAATTACAACAGGGCGTTTTATTGCTTCATTAGTAATATTCATAAACAATAGCCTTATTTCGTTATTTTATTGGATTTATTTTTTCCCGGTTGAGGTTTTGCAAAATTAACCTTCAAGCCATTTTTACAGTTTTCCTGACCCAATACAATGAGTTCATCGCCAAACGCTAAACCCTGTTGCACCTCAACTTCAGTATTTGCCTCTATCCCTGTTACTACTCTTTTTTCTATTGCCTTTCCATTTTTAACAATAAATACTTTCTTACTACCCTGATAATCTAACAATATTGATTCAAGAGGAACCACTATAGCACCTGATCTTCTGTTGGTAATAAAATCAACAACTGCTGTCATGCCAGGCTTTAAAATACGATTGGCAGGAATGTATATTTCAACTCCAGTCGTTTTGGACATTGGATTTACCCCAAAGGTTATAGTAGTTATTCTGCCTTTTATTTTAATGTCCTTCCCGTCATTCTGAATGATAGCTGTTATGCTGTCACCAATCTTGACATTTGATATCAGTTCCTCGGCCAATGAGGCCCTAATAATCAGCTTTTGTAAATCCGCTATTTCCACAAGATTTTGTTTTACACTTACCATAGATCCATTTTCTACTGTTTTGGACAATACAACACCACTAACAGGACTCACAGCAGGTACCGGTTTATAAAGACTATATGACGATTCCAGCATCTTCCCGGCTTCTTCAAATCGTAATTTGAGCGTTTCCTTATCTGGCCCATCAGCATTTTCATAATCGCGCTTTGCCCGATCAAATTCCAGCTTTGCCTGACCCAGCATATTCTGTGAGTCAATTGGCATAATATAACATACAATCTGTCCTTCATGTACATATGAACCTTCTTTTACTGCAAGGGATTTCACAAACCCTTCAGTTGTCGACTTAATCCATGTATGCACCTTAGAATCAACTATACCCATTACCGAGACATACGAAAAAATATCCTTAGGCTTTACTGTTATCGTTTTAACCGGTACGATCTTTTCCTGTTTCTTTGCATCTTCCTTGCAACCAGCAATTGATATTAACAATATAATGATACCTACGCCAATTCGCTTCATTATTATTTCTCCTTATTACGTATTGTGCCCAAACACAGGTATTTCATTTCCTCACTTGCTATATAATAATCAATTAAACCGTTAATATGCGTCAGATATGCATTGTTCCATACAATATGTGCATCAAGAAGCTCAATAGTGGTTAATTTACCTGTTTTATATTTTAATTCAGATGCAATGAGCGCTTCATTTGCCAGCTTAAGAGTTTTTAAGGTTATATCTATTCTGTTTTTTCTGTCTTTTAGTGTTGCCAGGGCTGACTGATACCGCACTCCCAATTCAATTTCTTTTTTTTGCAATGATGCAAATGCCTGCTGCTGCTTTGCCTGAGTTTGCTTTATTTCAGAATATATACTGCCTCAATGAAACAACGGCATTGTAGCAACTAATCCAATATACCAGTTAGGGTTTTCAGGAAAGAACCTGGATTCTTCTCTGTAATAATTTGCGTTAAAGTAGACTGTCGGCATCAATAAACTGTATGCCTGATCCTTTTCCATATTTGATTTTTCTTTCAATAATCGTTCTATTTCCAATTCAGGGTGCTTATCAGGCAGTGTTTTGCAATAAGAAGTATCAAAATAATTTTCATTGGGAGGGTTCAGTTGAAGTACAGCATACACAGGTTCATTGATTCCTAATGTTTGCCCTAACATCAACGCTTTAGAATATGCCAGATTCTTTAAATTTTCAAGCAAATCAACCGATGCAGCTAATTGCGTTTGTATTTTTAGAAGATCTATTCTTGTTAATTTGCCACCTCTATAGAGTAATTCCGTGATAATCTGCTGTTCCTGTAGTTTGTTATGCAACTCAGTTTGTATTGTTACCGCATAATTGCTTCGCACCTGTTCATAAAACGCTTTTGCAATGTGCAACATGATATTGCGACGCATAACGTCAAGCTTCTTCATTTCATATTCATACGCCAACTTGAAAACCTTGATCTGATATAATTTAGAACCGGAAAAAACAATCTGATTCAACATTATTCCTGCTAAATAATCATCAAAAGGAGGCCTCTCACCAATTTTTTGAACGCCTGCAAGTTCTTTTTGAGTTAAAGGGAGTTGATGATATTTTTTATATAAGACAGTAGCATCAATTTGAGGTAGATATGCAGCATATTGCTGGTAATACTTATACCGGGTTTCTTCAACCTTCTGTTGTTGAATAATTACATCATTATTATTTTTTATACCAATAGCGATACATTCATCTAATGAATACTTTCTTTCCTGAGCAAAAAGCATATCACCAAGTAATAATAAACACACTATAACAGCACTTATTGTCATCCTCGAATATATATTTACAGCAATTGACTTTTTTAGATAATTATTATACACTTCTCTTCAACCTCCTCACAAGCAGAATACCATCCTCACTATTTATCCGTTATATTGTTGTATATTAACCAAAAAATAATATTAGACATTTCATGAATTGATGCTTATTTGGTAATATAGCCAAATAGTCAACTATATTCTAAAAAAAAATTTTCCCCTGCTTAAAAAAAATTACTTTGAATTTATCTTTACATACACACTATACTATAGTAGACTGGCCTTTCTTGTAAAAGGGCTGCAGTATAAGCGATATCATGTTCATACATCAATTATCACAATTAATTTAATAACACGTTGCAAATGAACACCAATACACGTAACAAACTTACACAATTTGCACTTGATATAGTAAACACATTACTTGAGCATGTTGGCCCCCGACCTTCCTGTTCGTATGAGACACATATATCCGCACGAATATTTGAAATACTCTTTAATGCATATTGTGATTCATCCACGCTTCAATCATTTACCACACATCCTGCAGCATTTTTAGGATTCTTAACGCTTGTGCCGTGGATTTACATTGCTTCGGTTATATGTTTAGTACTGGACTGGTATGTTATTGCAGCACTTGGATTTACTGTTGCAAATATCATTGCAGCGCATCAGTTTATTTTTTATAAAGGTACCTTTGATTTTCTGTATACACCAAAAAAAGGTTACAACGCTATAGGTAGTATCAATCCCAAAAAAGAAGTGCGCCAGCAAATCATTATTAGCGGTCATCACGACAGCGCATACGAATTTCGTTACATGCGGACCACGCCACGGGCTTATCGTATACGTGTTGCTTCCATTATTCTTTCCATGGTACTGTCACTTGTTGTTGGATGGTTAATTGTTGTTAATGCTTACTGGTTTAATTCACATACAGCACACATTATCTTCATGATAATAATTATACTGCTTGGTATTGCCAACATGCAGATGCTTTTTTTCAAAAGCAAAAAGGCTACGCCAGGTGCTGGCGATAACTTAATAGCAAGTGCCATTACTGTAGTGATGGCTAAATTTTTCAGTAACTATCGCCCCGACTATACCCGTTTAATCTTTGTAAGCTTTGATGGTGAAGAAAGCGGGCTTAAAGGTTCAAAAGCTTTTGCGCAGGAATACCAGGAGCTTATTTCCAGCATGCCAACATATCACTTCAATATGGACAGCCTGTATAAACCAGAACTTATTAAATTTTTGGTCAGCGATGTAAATGGATTTGTTCCGCTTGCAAAGGAATTTGCACATACATGTGTGGCGATAGCTCATACAAAAGGCTATTCAGCCAGAACATTTCCTATGTACCCGGGAACCGGTGCCACCGATGCTGCCCCACTTGCTCAAGCAGGAACATATGCAACAACCTTAATAGCGCTTCCTACCGAACTGGAAAAACAGGATAGCGTATACCACACAATGAATGACACACTTGAACATATTGAACCGGAATTGGTTACGGCAACCATTGATATTGCATACGGTGTTATTGAATTCCTTGATAAAACTATTAAGGGTTGCCCACAAATCTTGAAGAAGATTCAATGACTTTTATTTAGTAGGTCAATACCGCATTACTGGCAAGGACAATTTCATTTACTTTTGCCCCACCTAAAGCTTCAGCTCCTTCAATTAAATCTTCTACTTTAATTCCCCTTTTGTTTATACACGGTGTGCAAACAAGAAGTTTGTTGCCCGCTTCAATATATGATTCAATTAAATCAAAAAGTGAATTATATCCTTCAACCTGGATGCGCTCAGCATATTCTTTTATTGCAAGCCTGACTGCTTCTCCCTGAAAAATGATAACCGGTGTTACATCAATGGCTATTGCTGTATTTGCTAGAATAAACGGAATGGAAGCCATTTCTGGATCATCATCAGAATAATGTGTTCATTTTAATATTATTTTAATTTTTATATTCTGGAAATAATGCACGCCAGACAGGACTCGAACCTGTGACCCACGGCTTAGAAGGCCGTTGCTCTATCCAGCTGAGCTACTGGCGCATGTTATATTAATTAAATTGTTGTTTTTTATAAATTCGGGGCGAGAGGATTCGAACCTCCGACCTCATGGTCCCAAACCACGCGCTCTAACCGGACTGAGCCACGCCCCGCAGTTACTATTAAAAAAAGTCAAAGAAGATTATTATTAAAAATATATCACATGCAACAATTTTGTCAAAGTAATAAATCATAATGCAGTGTCAATAAAATTTTAGCAAGGGATAGATTGATAACCTGAAAAAACTTTATAAAAAATTTAAAAATGAACTATGTGTGGATTAACAGATACACAATTACAACAAATGAGGGATGTACTTGCGATTTATGATGTTTTTATACTGCCTTGTATTTAGTTCACGAGCAAAAGGTTGTTATAAAAATATTGTGATTACTATATTTTAGGCAACCGGATAGTCCTTTAATACCTTCTCTAATAATGGCACATCATCGGTTACAATGCCATCAACCTCTACATCCAGTAATCTACGCATGTCACGTTCGTCGTTAATAGTCCACACATCAACCTGTATACCACGCTCATGCGCCATACGTATAAGTGTACCATTTGCAAGGTGCGACGGCCCAATGTACTCAGGTATCTGCAGAGCATCACCTGGAAATTGACGGAATAATCCTAAAAGTCCTGACCTGAATAAGAAATAAAAACCTAACACACCCCATAACCCAAATGATGTTGCCATAATTGGAATTTTTTTTCGTATGTATGATAAATTCTTACCATGCTGCGAAGCACCCAATACCCTGTGCTCAGCTTTTAGTTTTATAACTATCTCACAAAATTTTTCAGCTAATACACTATTATTATCTTTGAGATCAACATTAAACCGTTGATTGGGAAATGTTTCCAGAAGCTCTCCAAGCGTCAAAAGCGTAATTCCCTTTCCACGATAGGGATAAGATTTGCCATCTTTGCTAAAATGATATGCTGCATCAAACGATTTAATTTCATGTAAAGTAAGCTCAGCTACTTTCCCTTGACCATTGGTTATGTGCGATAGTTCCTCATCATGGACTATCACTACATGTCCATCCTTTGACAGATGCGCATCCGTTTCAATGACATCTGCTCCAAGCTCAATTGCTTTTTCAAAGGCAAGTGCGGTATTTTCAGGATATTCTTTTGAATATCCTCTATGTGCAAATATCCGTGCTTTCTTTTCAAAAAATGGCTTTTTCATTTTTACGTAAATATCCTTCTCTTTAATAACTGCTTTGTTATGCTGTAGTAATATATACATTTGTCAATAAACAAATGCAAGCATTTTATAATTTTACATTGAGTATATGGCTGCTTAATCTATCACATACCATGTATACTTCAAAAAGTTTATTGGCAACAAAATAAAGCTCTGCACCCTGTTCTATTAGAAGATGGAAATGTAAATGTTTTGAGCAGTCGCAATTAAAAAATGCTAAAAATT
>DYLU01000119.1 GCA_020721905.1 Leptospira biflexa
AATGATTAATAAGGAGTATATGGAAAGTGTATACCATGTGTCTCATAATCCCTACTCACGAAGCATTCTTAATATTTGTGGATTGATCTTTAATTCTATACTTTTGCTCATTTTATTTTTCTCCGTTTACAATCTTTAAAACCTGATTTAACTCTTTAAAATTATCAAACCAATACTTTTTATATTTTGAAAGTGTGCTGGCAATATCTTTTGGCTTTAAGAAAAGGTTTACAGATACGGTGTAACCATTGTATTTAAATTGCTTACTGGTTTCTGATTCTTCAAATATCTGGGAGAATCCCTCAATTTTCCGGTAGGCATCAACATGCTCCGTTCCTTTGGGGTCTATAAAAACAATTGTATAGGATTGACCCTTCTTCATCCAGAAAATGAAATCTGGTTTAAATTTACTGATACGATTTTCCTTCGGATTATAATAGGGAATATAAATCTCATCTAAGTTCTCATCAAGTTTTGAAAAAAGCCACCAATCAAAACCTGTAAAGAAATTGTTCGGTTGAATGATATATTGTTCAAGTGTCTTGATAAACTTCACTTCACTGGGAACAGTGATTATGTGGGTTATGTAATCAATCTTTTCTTCCTCAGATAGGATAAGGGGTAGATAGTAATGATTCTGAATATACTTGATACGCAAATCTTTAAAATCAGATTCAGGCTTATAGTCGCGTTCTAATTGCTGAATTCCTTTCTTATACTTGTTTTTATCACCATCCTTATCAAATTGAAGTTCAAGTTGTTTTTCTTTATCTGCTTTCTCTCCATAGCGTTTTACCTGTCGTATCTTTTCAAGAAACTCAGCGAGTTGACTATCTCCGGTATATTTAATTCTTTTGAAATGGACTATTTCTTCCTGTAATACCTTAAAACAGTCAAAATTTTTCTGCCTCAAGCTATAGTGATTTAAAATTCTATCAAAAACTAAATCCGGCCTATAAAAAGATTGGTCATAATCAAAATTATAATAGGCATTCTCTTCCCCAAAACTGCTTTGTATCTTTTCCAATATTCTCGGTTCGCATTCATGTTTTACCAAAGCAACCCGTTCACCCAAATAACCATAATACTGTTTTGATAAATTGAAATCATCCCGTGTAACTGAGAACTTCTGAATTGTCTTCTCATCAGCAAAGATATTTGACGAGTCCTTATATACTGGGACAAGAAGCAATTTATCTTTAACTTCTATATTAAGAATAAATTCAGAACCAATGATTTGATAGGATTGTTCTGCTTTTAGCGAGGCAATAACTTCTTTTAAATTACCCGCATTAGTCCCAAAGATAAAAAGCGTTTCAGGAGCAGAAACATATTTAATTACAGAATTAAAGACCTGCTCTGTAACCTCACCGGAGTTATAAAGTTTTTGAATGCGTTTCCGTTTATGCTTCACCGGTTCAATCCTGACTCCTCGTCCTACTGATTGAAGCACAAACTTCTTCGCGTCCGTTCCTATACCTATATTAACAAACAAAAGTAAATTAGGACGGTTTGAATCCCATCCTTCATAAAAACTACGGGAGCCCATAAGGATATTGATATCGGAATCGTCATAGTTAATCCTGTCAAAAACGCTCTCGTTATCATAACTTTCATTTATCTCATAGCCGGATAACTTGTCTTTAAGCCAGCCGGAAATATCGCCTATCTTAATTGAAGCAAATGGTCTATCTGCTGTCTGAAGCTTAAAAATCAATTCCTTCTTATTACCAGGAATCTTTAACACTTCAATCTTACCGGCAGATTTAGAATTAAACACTTGTATCAGAACATCATCAAATGTGAGTCCAGTAAGTAGTTTTTCATCAAGGGAAAAATTCCCTGACTCAAATAAATACTTTGAGTGTGTATTAAAAGGCTGGACTATATCTGTAATCGCGTCCTTAAAAATCTTTTTAGATACCTTGCCTTTACCAATCTTTTCCAGTTCCTGAAAGAAAAGCAGTAGGTCCGCATCTTCAGTATTAACGGAGTTTACCAGAGTCAATAGCAATGGACGATGATAAAGATTTTTATCAATTCTCCTGATTTTTTCAGCGTATTTACAGATATAGGTAAACAGGATTAGAGTTTTTAATACAATCTTTTGTTTTTCAACAGGTGAGAAATCCTGTTCATCTCTGAAAGCACGGACATCCTGCTCGGATAGGAAAATATGTTTCCCATAACCTTCTTCAATAAATTTGGCAAGGTTAAAATTAAAAACGCAAGTAGCAAAATCACGCGGGTCGGTAAATGTCGCGGAGAAATTAAATAAGAATCCATTTCGGGAAAGTATAGAATAAATAATCTGTCTCTTTGAATCTTCTCTATCGCCCTTGTGCGCCTCGTCCAGAAGGATATACCATTTGCCATTATTATCGTAGTTCCTGAAGTTCACTAATTTTTCTTTATGCTCATCTGATAGCAAGTCTGAGCGATAATAAAATACATTAATCTCGTTATTCGCAAAGGAAAATAGATTAGCGCGTTTGATATCTTCATATTCACGTAAACTATACAGGTTAATTCTAAACCCAGAGCGGAACTGATTAAATTCATCCACGTGTCGTTTAAATTGTTCTAACAAATCGTCCCTGTGTGCTAAAAAGAGAACATCGTTGATTGGTATTTCTTTATTTGCGATGGACTTATGAAGGATTTCAAGTAACTTGACAATAATAAGCGTCTTGCCTGAACCCGTAGCCATCCAGAAACTCATCCGGTTAATGAAATATTTAAAATCTATCTTGTTATTAACAGCCGGGTAATCTTTATCATACTCAAGCAAAAACTTTGCCGATTGTTTACCTTCTTTTTTCTTTAGATCAAAATCAAGTTCATGACTAAATCCATTATTCTGATAACGCCTGAACAAACGATCTTTACGTTTTAATTCCTTTTTATCATCTGGAACAGAAGCAAAATCTTCAGGATGGCCGTAATATTCCCATAAAGCTTTTACCGTATTCTGAAGTGCCTTCTGTTGAAAGTCATAAAGCGTTTTTGACCGGGAAAAGGTACTAAAATCATGGTCCTGCCATGAGATTGGTAGCGAATCAAAAGCAATATCGTCTACTATAGTTTGCAGAATTAGACTATTCATATTTTCTGTCTCACGGGGCTTACCACCAAATTAATGGCTTAATAATCCGGTAATCAATATCTTTAAGATTTAGGACTTCGCCATCTTCAAATTCTACAGAATCCTGATTGATTTTCTTAATCCACTTACCTGAAAGATTTGATAATGTTTCAGCAAGGTCTATGCCGTCGTAAAGTTTACTCAAATCTACTTTTACTTTATTATTCTTGTAATCAATTTCAAGAGAGCGGAGCATCTTCTCATCCTTCATAAACACATAAGAAGAATAGGGCGACTCACCAGGCATTGTAAAAATATCACCATCCGAATATTTAGTGTTTTTTAATGATTCTTCATATTGCTCAAGTTTGTAATACTTAAAAAATCCTCCACCTTGATATTCTTTTACTTCTTTGGAAATTCCGCTTTTATCATGCGCCAATACCCTTTTCATTCTCGGCAAAACTACGCTGTAAAAATGCTCCCCCATCTCAACGCCAATCCATTTTCTGCCAA
>DYLU01000048.1 GCA_020721905.1 Leptospira biflexa
CCACACCCGGAAATAATAAAAAAAGCCTTCCAGTAACCCCTTACACACGCAGTACACGCTTACATCGTCTCACGCAAATTCAGGCATAGCGCTAAAGCTATGTCTTCACACAACCGTAATGATTCTTATTTAATATAAACTCTTATGTTTAAAAATCAGTTATACAAATATACAACGCCATTGATTTGTGTTTATCACAATTCACCATATATTTTGAGCAGCTGTGCTTACTACTGGTTATATAAAATATATTCTCTTGACATACTATGTTACGTTGGATATCATACAAAAAATATTATTGATATAAAAACAGTACTCTATGCAAAAGCCAGTTATCATTTTGTTCATAATTTTGTCAATGAGCGCGCCCCTGCCAAATAATTTTTCTGAAGATGAATGGCACCAATCGGTAACAAACACCAATCCGTTATTGCTCCACGCACCACATTACAGGAATGGGAAATATTTTAATCCATGGAACCCAATGAAAGACAGAGGTTTTTTTACTTTTTTAAAATGGAAATTATCAGGGCAAATAAATTATTATTCAAAAGAAGAAAATAATTATCTTCCATCCGTTGTACCTGAACCATTAAAGCACATTCAATCACTTGGGAATGCTGATTTTATTCTATGGGTGGGTCATAATACATTTTTACTGCGTATTAATGGTACCTACTGGATTACTGATCCCATATTTAACAAAAAAGCTTTAATAGTACAACGAAATACACCACCAGGTATATCATTAAACGATTTTTCAGCACTTACATCATCAGTTAATGTTATTATAACACATAATCATTATGATCATCTTGACAAATACAGTATCAAGCATTTGCCAACAAATGCTCACTATATTGTACCAATGGGCTTAAAGAAATTGTTACAGGATTGGGGCAAAACCAACATCATAGAATTGGATTGGTGGCAGAATACAATTTTAGATAAAATCCGCATAGTGTGCCTGCCAGCCCAACACTGGTCAAAACGAATAACACAATCAACAAATTCAACACTATGGGCAAGTTTTATGCTCGTTGCCCCATATATCACCATTTACATTGGGGGTGACAGCGGATATTTCATGGGCTATAAAGAATTTGGTAAATTGTTTAACATTGATTACGCTCTTCTTCCTACAACAGCATATCAGCCACGATGGTTTATGCACTATGCTCATATGGATGTAAACGAAGCTATTGCGGCTTTTAAAGATCTTAGAGCACGATACTTTATCCCAACACAATGGGGAACTTTTCAACTTGGTGAAGAACCACCAGGATTTCCGGCACTTGAATTAAAACGCAAAATTGCAAACGATAAACTGAATCCTGAACAATTTATTATTATGAATATAGGAGAGGTAAGAATTCTTACACATAAATGAATCTTTACGAGGAGGCTGCCATGCAATATATACTACGCATAGCAAAAATTTTTATAATACTGTTAATAGCAGTTATTATATGCCAGCTTGCCATCTATATCTATGTTGACCTACCATTAACAACAAACTTTTATTCTTCTATTCCAAAAGAAATGGTTCAAATACGTCAGCGACAGCATGGCATTAAAACCGTAACAGGCAACAGGTGGATTCATTTAGGCTGGATTGCTGATCCTGATAATGAAGAATATATTATTGAGATCGAAACTGAAGGAAGCATCTGGAAGAAGATTGGTACTTCACAATTTGGTTCATTCCTGTATAGAGGCACGGGTGGTACATTCAGGGTAGTTAAGATTAACAAAAAAACAAAGGTGCAAGCGATAGTTGGCTATGCAAAAGCTTTCTCAACTGAAAAACATTCTCCAATCTACAGGCCTGTTATTGCCAGTAACTATCGCCCGCTATTTAAACCACAGCAATACGGAAACTACATAAACGACCACACTGTTTTCAAGGACAAACAGGGTAACTACCATTGTGTTGGGATAACATCCAAAACCGATGGTAACCCTGACGCTGAAGTATATTTTGCAGTTAGCACAAGTAAAAAATTCCCACCCGAAAATATGATGAAAGAAGAAAAACCAATTGCAGATGTTGGCGACCTTGCATGGGCTCCTCATGTGATACAGCACAACAGCATCTATCATATGTTCTGGTCGCCTCACAGGCTTCACCACATGACCTCACATGACGGCATCCATTGGGAAAATCACAGTGTCATTATGGACGCACCATTTAACAAATTTTTCCGCGATTGTATGATTTTGCAGGTTGCACACAATCAGTGGCTTATGTATGTAACGGCACGCAGTACATTTTTCTCGCAGATTGATGTATACCAGTCATTTAATCTTGTTGAGTGGCAATATATTCGCACTGCGCTTTCAAGCGGATGGGGAAGTGAGCGCAATTCACCATTTGCATCAATGGAATCGCCATTTGTAGTGGAGTATGATAACGGATACTATCTCTCATTTACGTATAATAATGGTACCCTTTTTATACATGGATTATTGCTGCTTTTTAAGGTATGGCCTGATGTAGAAAGTTACAATGATACACTGGTAGTATACAGCGATAATCCTTACGATTTTGGTATTTATAGAGGGAAAAAGCGCACAAAAAATTTGATTGCACATCTGCATGCTCACGCACCCGAATGGATATACGTACCTCAAAAAAATCAGTGGTACATTACCACCTGCGGATGGAAGTGGGTTGCAACCCTCACACATGGTGAGGTGGC
This sequence comes from Leptospira biflexa, assembly GCA_020721905.1. Taxonomy (GTDB): domain Bacteria; phylum Spirochaetota; class UBA4802; order UBA4802; family UB4802; genus UBA4802. The sequence goes on from DYLU01000048.1 coordinate 2,703, forward strand.
GATAGCTCCTGTAAAATGGCAGATGGCTCAATGAAATTACAAACCTGTTAATAAACATGCATATCACATCATACTCATTGAATTGAATTTTATATACGTGGTGTCATACCTTTTTTTTTATTGATTAATTATTGGTTATAGCTATAATATTCTTATTTGGCAATTATGCCAAATAAGAATATACGCAGGAGGATTATATGAGTTTAGAGGATTTGAAAGAAAAGTATTTCCCTCCGGAATGGGCATTTCTTTTTCATGGACATCGATGTCCTTTTATGCCAATTGGCTACAGGATGGGTATAATAGCCCTGGATCAGCTGCAGATTGAACGCGAAAAAGATCATGGCTTTTATGTATTCCCTGAACTGGGCGAAGGACATCCTCAAACATGCTTAATGGATGGAGTTCAGGTTTCTACCAGCGCCACGTACGGTAAGGTTTTAATGGCTAAAACATCCTGGGGAAAATTAGCCGTGACCTTTTATCATCCTGAAAAGGGTGCTATTCGAATCTCCTTATTACCGGATTTTATTGATGAAATGGGTAAATTTGAATTTTTTACTTATAGAAAACGAGGTATTGAACCATCGCAAATTCCGGATGGGGTAACGAATGAAGTCATTGACTGGGTTTATACACTAAACAATGATGCTATCTATAAAATCCAGAATGTTCCGGGATATACATATACACCACCAAAAGGGTCATTTGCACGTGAAAAATGTGAAATATGTGGTGAATATGTCTTTGAAAGGTATGTGCGCTTCAAAAATGGGAAAAAAGTGTGCATACCATGCTCTGGATATTAACACACATCAGAAGAGTTGTATTTTTGTAGGTGCAATGCATAGAGATCATCCACTTATAAAGGCTTTATTACCATTTTTAAGGCCTCAGTTATACCATAAAGGACAAACATTGTGGCTGGAGGGTGATAAGAAGGGTACACTTGTGCTTTTGCAAAAAGGCAGAATTAAGGTTTACCGCACTGCTTCAAATGGTTCCACGATAACACTTTTTATTATGAAGCCACACGATATCTTGGGTTTTTTACCTCTGATTGATAACAAACCATACCCTGCAAGCGCTGAAGCACTGGATGATGTCAAAGCAATGGTAATGGGCAACGATATGTTCAATGCAGTAATACAGCAAAATCCCGATATCTGTATCCATTTACTTAAGTTTCTTGCACGTTATCTCAGGCAATCTTTTGAAGGGATCATACGATTATCATCGCGCAGTGCATTAACAAGAGTTGCTTCATCCCTTATGGGGATAGTTGAAGAAACCTCATTGAAATCACAAGCCAATGAACATATTATTACCCTCCCTGTTGCCGCAAAAGAGTATGCACAACTCATAGGACTTACACCTGAAAGTTTATCTCGCAAATTAACTGAACTATCCAAATTTGGGATTATTGAAAAACTGGGTAATAACAGAATGCGTATTATCGACATCTCAAAACTTGCTGAGTATGCTGAACAAGAATTTTTATTGTAGAAAATTTTTACAATTGATTCAAATCAATGAACAATGGATCATTGTACTGTACACTGATCATCATTAACTTATAATGTTTAATGCACAAAAGGAGTTACAATATGATTGATCCAAAAGAATTTTTGGAATTTGGGCAAAAATTTCATGGACACAAATGTCCAGCTATGCCCATGGGCTTGCGCGTTGGAGCAGCAGCAATGAATGCATTAGGAGTTGAACGTGCTAAGGACGGCCAGCTTATTGCACTGATCGAGTTAGGCGATGATCACTGTGCAACCTGTTTTGCTGATGGTATTCAGGTAATAACCGGCTGCACCTTTGGGAAAGGCAATATTAAGAAACTCCATCATGGTAAATGGGGCTTAACGCTTATTAATCGTGCAACGGGCAAATCTATCAGGGTAGTACCTAAAGCTGAGGTAATGCTACAAAACAAAAGCAGTGAATTTATGCAAAATTACCGCAAAAAGGGAATACCTGCATCTCAGGTTCCTGAGAATGTGGTTGAACCACTTATTGATATGGTTATGAATGCACCTGATGACCAGATTTTATCAATAGGGCAAATTTTTACTCAAGCAGTACCACATAAAAAAGAATCATTTGAAGGGTTTGTGTGTGATTCATGTGGTGAAATGACAGTTGAAGGGTACGGTCGTCCGTTAGGCAATAAAAAAGTTTGTCATCCATGTTATGAAAAACAATTTCATCAAAATTAATTATTGAAGGACAAACATTGGTAGCACCATTGTCATGTCACGATAGTATAACGGTGGTGCTACCATATTATCAATATTGTTTTCAGGAGTTTAGATATGACATCTTTAATTGCTGGTGTTATAACGTTTATATTTACCGCTATTCTTACCATAGCTGGTGTAGGCGCTGCATTTATCTTGATTCCAGTATTTATCGCACTGAATATTAACATTCATGTTGCAATGGCCACTGCATTACTTCTTAATGCAATAGCCATGACATTTGCTTCGTATCAATTCTATAAAGACAAACTAATAATGTGGGAGGTTGCACTACCAATACTGGCAGTAGCTACAGCTCTTTCACCATTAGGCGCCTGGACAAGTCAATTTTTGGACCGGAATATTTTACTATTGCTTTTTACGGCATTTCTTATATTTGCCGGAAGTATGATGCTTTTTTATAAACCAAAAGTTTCGGATAAACAGCATTCTAAAAAAACCAGGATTATATCAGGAGTAGCAGTTGGCAGCCTTGCAGGGTTTCTTGGTGGCTTGCTGGGAGTTGGTGGAGGTAATTTCATTGTTCCTGTATTAGTATGGATGGGCTATGATCCAAAAAAATCATCAGCAACCACTTCTTTTATTGTTATTTTTTCTTCACTTTCGGGCTTTTTTGGTCATGCATCCATGGGTTCTATAAATGTAGAGCTTTTAACGTTTACTGCTTCAGGTTCTGCTGCAGGTGCACTTGCTGGTGCATGGCTTATGAGCAAAAAGCTGGAACAAAGACAGGTTAAAGCCGTTATTGGTATAGTGTTATATGCAATTGCAATCAAAATGGCATGGGGATTGCTATAAATGATACTACCATATGTTGCAATTACCAGCGTAACGCTGACACAACAGTATCATATAGTATCCTGATTTGCAAGAGTACGGGCAAATCCATATCTTCATGAACCGGATAAGCATCAAATCTATATACAGGTGAAAGTGCTGATTCATTTCTCTTTGCACCAACCGATTGCACTGCCACATAATAGTGCTCACCTATCATAAAGGGGACATCTTTTGCATATTCTTTGATGTATAATGATGTCTCTTTTGTTTTTCCAACATTTACCAGTTTGTCCTGGCTTTTACCCAAAAATATTTTGTACAGTGATGCATCTTGTACCTTTTCAAAATTCACAAAAACACCGCCATCGTGATATAAAGCAAATACTCCCTTTGGTGGTACTATCTTCGGTGCTGATTTTTTATACTCAGTTTCATTCAGTGCAATTACAAACGGTTGATTGGAATATGACAGCAATCGACTTTTCACCGATTCAGGCAATGAGTTTTTGCCATGAACTATCGCCAATGCAAACCGTTGCGTGGTGCCGCTATAGGTGCACGCACCTGAATGGTACTGGTCCCCATTCAAAATTGACGCTTCAAATCCTCTACCTTTCCCCCATGTTGGCTGATAATACTGCCTTCCAAAAAATGTACCAAACGGATTGAGGCTCACAGAAAACCCTGTAAAAATGCTATGAGTAACCTGAAGTGGACAAAACGCAAAATTTGAAAGAACCTCATTATCCCTGGCAACTGCAATACACTCTTCTTCATTGGCAACCGCAACATATTCTGCAGTAATGTGATTGTTAACATTGGCAAGGTCAAAGTTTTTTGGCGAATGTTTGAAGTAATCTATGCTGTACTGTGATTCTACACCCAGATAATTGCGCTTCAATACGGTGAAAGGCTTTTTCTTTGATGCATGCATTGATACATACAGTGGGCATGGTGCAACCTGTTGCCATTTATCATCGTATATGCGCGCCAATTGCGGCAGTCCCGGTTTAAAAATCTTTGTACGCAATGTGTCAGGATAGGTGATAGTTCCATCAACAAAAATCATATCAATACCATCAACAAGGGCTAATATATATTCAAAATGCCCTTTTGAAATACTATCAGGAAGCTGTATGTGCCCCTTTAATGAAACCGCGGCAACACCAGTACTACCACTGTTCACAATGGTAACCGTTATATTTTGCGGGCGATAGCTCCTGCCATTGTATTCAATCCAGGGCAACAAACTATATGCCGTAAGGAATGCTCTGCCATGTGCCCTGACCGATTGCACCAGGCCATTTTTAAATGTGATAGTAAAATACTCATTTTTGAGAATATCTTTAGAAGCATAAGTTGCATATTTTCTTTGAGTAAGCGGCTTACGCACAATATGGTATACACCATCTTTGGTGATATAATCTTTCATAAATAAACGGGTCATATTACCACAATTATAAACATACACAGGTATGGCGATATCGTTCGATACACAAAAATAGTCATACCCCTGTGGCAGATTTCCAGGTACAGTAAAAGTAAAGGGGTTTTTTGTACGCGTAAGTATCAGTACTGAATTGACATATTCATATTCTTTACCACCTGGTTTTCTTTCCCGCATGACTATTCCCTTTGCCATACGTTTAACTTTATTAACAACGGGTTGTGTTATTGTATATAAACTATCTATAATATCATCTACCACGTGTTCACGGTTTTTTGCCAAAAACGGTGTTGCCATGCCAAAATTAGTTGTGGAAAGAAGTCGCATACGTTTTTCAAACGATTGAGCAAGTATTCTTTTTGTTTCAGCCGGTATTTCTTTTTTTAAATACGAATAGATAGCGTGCACAAGCTGATGAGCACTCCTGTCTTTCTCAACTGCTGTCCAGTAATCGCTACAATATTTTTTTTCAGCCCACGACACATAGCCATTAAAGCTCCCGTCGGCAGTATCCTGACCAAATGAGATTTCCTTTAACGGTTTATGATTTTTTACATACTCGCGTATTGTGGTAAATTCAACATATGGCAAAGATGCAATAGCATCAATAAGTTGTGATAATCCTCCTGTATTGGGTAACCACTTTAAATATGACGGTAAATTATATCCATACCAGTACGAATCATCTGCATCGCTGTTAATGCATATCATCACATCGCTATTGATATGTCCACGCAGCTGCTCATATCGCAGCATCTGTACCCAATTATAGATACTTACATTTTCAATTAAATCAGCATGATTGTAGGCAGGTATAATAAGCATTGATTCTTTTGTTACAGGATTATTGTACATAAGAGGATTGTGTGCTTCCTGCAGTGTTAGCTTGTCCACAAAAACCCTGAAGGCATCAAAAGGAATAGAACTATAATACAGGACAACACCTTTAATACCCAGTTTTTTGTATAAATCAAAATTGCCGGCTGTGACCATCATCTCCTGCGGCCGTACATACGGGGAATATGTTCCAAAGATATCAGCAACCCCGCTTTTTTTATCATTTTGGACAGCTTTCTGAATCGAATATAAAAACTCATCATGCGTCATTGCCGAAACCAATCCATTGTTGTACGACATGAGAATAATCTCATCCCCATTTTGCTGTATTCGCCGTTTAATATTTTTTATAATATCTGGTGCATATTCTGGAAGTATCTCCTCAAGTGTGAAAAGGTTTTCAAAGTCCCACACACCCTTGACAGGAATCCCTTTTTTATTTTTTTCATCCAGCACTTCAATAATTTTTCGTACTATACGGATATCCTTGCCAAATCCGGCCTCGTCATTGGTATCTATTCGGTAAGAATGGTAAAAGTTAGCATGAAATCCTAAGGACACATATACTTTATGCTTTGACTCTTTGCCATGCACCAATAAACGCGGGATAAATACATATCCAGCACCATACATCATAATCCCCGCAACAACCAGAATAAGTATACGTCGGAATATTTTTTTCATAAAGGTTACCCCGCATATATTACTGTTTTACACAAAAGCCAAGAAGGAAAGCAAACCCTCCATGGTTTTTGTATGATAACATATAATATAGTTATAATCAAGTTTTTTTGCTGTTGTAAATTTTTTTTAACAAGAGCGATAGTTACTGATGTAATGTGGGGAATGCCGCAAAAGGTATTTCTTGTATTTAATAAGATTAAAGTTTAATCCGCTAAATTTAACAGAAAATTAAAATATTATTGATAAAACGTTCATTAATGTATAGTGGTATTTTAAAAATATCATATCTGCTGGCAGGTGTAATATGAACACAAGGATCTATGTGCTTCCTGTAATTGTAGTATTGATAGTCAGCTGTTTTTCCTGTAAAACTGAAAGTCACGCACCCACTATTGTTGCAAACATTCTTCATACTAAACGTGCTATTGAGAATCACATTGAAAAGCATTTATCAGATACATCACATCAAGCGGTTTTCGTTAGTTTCTGGGATTTTGACGGCACCATACTAAAAGGGGACTGCTCTGAAGGATTAGAAGAAGAAACACTCATCTACAAAGGATTGGTACAGGTATGTATTGAAAAAGGCTATTCCCAATACTACAAAAATGACGAATTCAAAAAAATTCCGGGACACCTATACTCACTTAGATAGAACAAAAGGGCATAGTATATCATACACATATCTCTCTACGATATTTGAAGGTAGGCAAAAAGAAGAAATCATAAATGTAGCAAATATGTATTTTAACCAAACACTAAAAACACTACTACTTTGCATCAAGTATTGCCATAATGCAAAAATTAAAGGAAAACAATATATTAATCTACATTATTTCAGCAAGCCCGGAATTTTTTGTAAAAGGGTCAGCCAAAACAGTATCGATCCCGCAATCACAAATTTATGGAATAAAAGTAATAACAAAAAAAGGCACATTAACCTCAACTGTTGAACAGCCCATTACCTATGCTGAAGGGAAAACAGCTATGGTAAAAAAAATACTATCACAATTAAAACGTGAACATAAAACCCCGCACGTGTATGCTATCGCGGCCTTTGGCAACAGCTACAAAACCGATGGACACTTTCTTACATATATTGCCACACAAAAACTACCCGCCGGAAAACCAATTGCAGTAATGATAAATGGTGGACATTATATGGATGAATGTAAAGGATTATTTTATTGCGTTAATCAAAGCACTACGGTACAATAATTCACCAACACGTGCTGGTATAAAAAGCAGGAAACGTAAAAAAAGTCTATGCGGTTACTGCAATGCATCACACTCAGTATTGGTATACTCACAGGATCAACAGGATATCCTTTACAATTCTGGGGCTATTACCTTATCAATTCTCTTCCCTATGAAAACCATATCAGTTACTGGAATAATCGTTTGAATACAATGGACGTACTTTGTTTTACTGGTATACAAATCTCTCATTCCCGGTGCAGTATACCTGAATTTACCAGCCAACAAACACTCTTTAAAAAAGCCAGGGAATACGGTATAGCCCTTATCCCTCATATAACCTTTACCAGTGTACAGGATGGCATCACATTCTTAACTTTGCAAAAAAACTGGGAAGCAACCATTGCAGCACTGACGCAGGCAATCGAAAAAAACGCCTGGGATGGGATACATTTTGACTTTGAATATTTGCCACCGCAGTATGCAGTACATTATGCACAATTTTTAAAAAAAGTCAGGGCAACAATTACTGGCACAATAATCTCTGCAGCAATTTTTCCGCAGGTTGAATGGAACACACAGTACTCTTCATTTCACGATCTTGCGCTGCTTTCCCCATACCTTGATGCAATAGTACTTATGTGCTACGATTATCACAATCCAAAAACAAAACCTGGTCCGGTAACCAGTGTCAGCTGGACAAGAAAAAATATTGAATACGCACTGAAATTTTTTGCACCCAATCAAATATGGCTTGGTGTTCCGGCATACGGATATATCTGGAAAAACAATATGTATTATGCAGTCATCACCATGAGGTCTTTACCCCGCTACCTGTCCCTATACAGGTACTATCGCCACAATTCAGGAACCATTGCACTTACATACACACACCATAATGACCGTTTTGTTGCATACGTTCCCGATAGCAAAACACACGAACAGTTGATTCAACTGGCTAAAAAGTATAATCTTTGCGGCATTTCTTTATGGCGACTGGGGTTTGAATAAAAAAAGGGAAGCATTGTCAAACGCTTCCCTTATTTTTTTAATCAGGTATTGGCGCTTTACATTAGAATTTAACTTCAGTTTTTACATAAACTGTTGTTTCGGGATCATCATATGAATCACTATTAAGGCTTTCATAGTATGCAAGGGCACGGACATTGCTGTTAAACTTATATCCAAGACCTGCTGACCATTTTGTAATTTTAGAGTCATCTACATCTTTGTTTTCACCATATGCATAACGACCGGCAATAAGAACAGGCACATTGACAACACTTTCAAGATTAGCAAATAGCCAGCTGTCAAGAAGTGTATATTCGCTTTCAACACCGGCTTTTGCTGTTTTTGGCATTACATACATTGCACCAACTTTAATTAAACTTGTTGAATACGATGCACCAAATGCCATGTAGCGGTTATAATTATCGCCAGGCTCAGCATCATCTGTAACCTGATTTCGGTATACACCAAATATACTAAGACCTTCTATTGGCATAACAGTGAGCATACCCTGATATGCTTTTCCATCATCACCAAGATCGCCTTCGCTAACCTTTTTATATCCTTCACCATTGAGAATTGCACCGGTAAGTTGAATCAACTTGAAGAATTTAAGGTCAAGGCTTGCTCCCATATCTGCAGAGTTATCAATTGATGTTCCCAGTAAATTTTTGGACTGGTCTACATAGTTTTGCTCAATCCAGCGGAAATCGCTTTGCTTGTCAACCAGGCCAATGAGCGGGGTTCCAAACATACCAAACGTAAGCTTTGCGTCCACCATATCCATCTTTTGATGAGCCTGTATATAGGCATATTTTACATATACAGTGTAGGGATTGGTCTTTGTTTCAACAGCGTCTCCGGAAGGAGCGGCTTCACCTTCACTTTCTACTCTTCCCACATCGGTTGTGACTTTTGCACTCCATACATCATCAAACTTCTTTTCAAAATTAAGATATATCCTCTTAATTTCAAAAGTGTTTTCATGCTCGCCGGCTGTTTTATTACTTAATTCCTTATTCCATTCAAGATAGCCAACACCCGAAATTTTCAACTCCGGCTTTTCTTCTTTTGCCGCTTCCTGAGCAAAAGCAGCAGTTGCAAACATTAGCATTGCAACTAAACTCACACCTTTTAAAAACTTCATTACAACCTCCTTAAACCTTTTAATAAATTATAAGTTTTGATTTTTTCAAAAAATCTGACCTTAAGTAAGCAATGTACTGTAAAGTTATTTTTATCTAAATGTTAAGATTTTATAAATTTTGTTGTTTTTCATCTGATTATCATGGTTCACAGTTAGCCTTATACCTGTTTGTGCGATTATTTAACCAGTTTCATCACCCTGAATACAGTAACCTTGCACAGATTTTTTCTTATTCTCAATATCCGGTACTCATGTATTGGAAATTGTGACTCATAAGTATTTTCAATAAAGTATATTGACAAAAATGCTATATTATTTTTTTACACCAAACTCAATGTACACGTCATTTTTAAACAATCAACCATTACTCAATAAAGGTGGTAAACAGGAAAATTTATGATGTTTAATGTATTAACAACACGATTGTGCCAGTGATGTGCCAATAAGGGGCCAGGTTGGTTCCCTTTCATCCGGTTTACCATCACCTTCCTGCCGTAACCCCATAAACCACCCTAAAGGTTCTGGCACAGGTGGTGGCCGGAATAACTATATTTAGGGGGTTTCTATGTCTGATTATACTCAAATGTGGGCTAATTTAGAGCTTGATTTACAGGCTCACGATGTTCTGCTTGGTGTGCTGGGGAATGCGTACAAGGACATCTTCTTAACGCAAAAAAACAGGCCACAGGGAATGCAGTATTTTGATTTTGTCATGAGCGAAGTTCATGGTTTGCGTATCAAAGAATTGGTGGATGCCCGCAAAGAGGGCAGGATAGTGGTTGGCTCATATTGTGTCTTTGTGCCCGAAGAGCTTATTCTTGCGGTTAACGGTGTGTCGGTTGGTTTGTGTGCAGGTGCAGAGTTTTACTATGAAGGAGCAGAAACTCTTTTACCACGCAATACATGTGCGTTAATTAAATCGGCATTTGGCTTTAAATTGGGTAAAGCCTGTCCTTATATTGAAGCATGTGATATCGTTGTAGGTGAAAATACCTGTGATGGCAAAAAGAAGTCGTATGAAATACTTTCTGATTTAGTGAAAAATTTCCATACAATTGACCTTCCTCAGATGAAAAGCGACAGCGGTAAAAAACTTCTTAAAGAGGAATACAAACAGTTTATTAAAAAACTGGAAGAAGTGAGCGGCAAAAAAGTTACTGCTGAATCGCTGAAAAAAGGTATAGCGATAGTCAATGCAAAACGAAACGCAGTACTACGATTGGCAAAACTGAGAAAAGCTGATCCTGTACCAATATCTGGTCTTGATGCTTTACTTGTTAATCAGGTGTTTTTTTACGATGATCCTGTACGGTTTACCGATTCAGTAAACAAACTATGCGATGAACTTGAAGATCGTGTTAACAATGGTATTGGCGTATTTCCACAAGGGACAAAGAGGCTTGTCGTATCCGGTTGTCCAATGGCTGTTCCAAACTGGAAGGTACCATGGATTATTGAAACAAGCGCTGCAACTATAGTTGGTGAGGAATCCTGTGTTGGTGAGCGTGGCACACAGTGTCTTACTGAAGCCAAAGGCAATACTGTTGATGAATTACTTGATGCAATTGTCGAGCGGTATTTCCAGATAGATTGTGCTATCTTTACCCCAAATCCTACACGGCTTGAACACATCCAGGCCATGGTAAAAGAGCTTAAAGCAGATGGCGTTATTCATTATGGATTGCAGTTCTGCCAACCATATATTATTGAAAGCCATAACGTGGAAGAAAGCCTTGAAAAGGATGGAATACCAACACTGCGTATTGAAACTGATTATGGCCAGGAAGATGCAGGACAGCTTAAAACACGTATTGAAGCATTTATTGAGATGCTGGGACATAAGTAATCTAAAACAATAACCGCCACAGCTCTGGCGGTTATTGTAAGGCCGGTATTGGGAGCCGGTGCTCCCCGCTGTCTGCAAAACAGTTGAGAAGGTTCCCCCCTTCTGCCTGGTTCAACTCCGGGACCTGCCTCATACATACAATTATTTTTACCTTGTGTATAGAAGCAACTTTTTTTTATAAAGTCTTTTAGCAATGTAGCCTTACCACAGCATTATTATCATAGCTGTCGTATTGTATGTTCTTTCCCCTATGCATGTATTTTTCCCCATGGTATAGTACGCTTTTTCAAAGCAACAATCAACTGACAGTAACTATCGCCACTAATATTTTGTACTTATTATAATATAGTATTGACTTTTAAATAAAAATGATTATATTTATAACACTATGAAAAAGTTTGTTACAGCTTTGCTGTTCATACTAAGTTGTTCAAATATTGCAAATAAGGAATTCACTATGAAAATTCAGGATTTAACACCATTACAATATACAGTACTATGCAAAAACGGAACCGAACCCCCATTTAATAATGAATACTGGGATAATAAAAAGATAGGTATTTACGTTGATAGGATAAGCGGACAGGTACTATTTTCATCCCTGGATAAATTTGATTCAGGCACCGGCTGGCCAAGCTTTACCAAACCGGTGGATGAAAACGCTATTGTAAAACGCTCTGACACCTCACATGGAATGATACGCACCGAGGTACGCAGCAAAAGCTCTGACGGGCATCTGGGGCATTTATTTAACGATGGCCCTGCTCCTGCAGGATTGCGATATTGTATTAATTCAGCTTCTTTACGGTTTATCCCGGTTGAAAAAATGATTGAAGAAGGATACATCAATTATATGTATCTCTTTGAAGAAGTATCACTACCATTTGAGCAGATTATTGTAGGCGGCGGTTGCTTCTGGGGTGTTGAAGCATATTTTAAAAAAGTTGCAGGTGTTATTGATACAGCCGTTGGCTACAGCGGTGGAACCACACAAAATCCTGATTACAAAGCTGTGTGCAGCGGTACAACAGGCCATGCTGAAACAGTGCTGGTAACATTTGACCCGGCAATCATACCGTTTGAGAAGGTTCTTAAACATTTTTATGCAATACATAATCCCGCTACCCTAAACCGTCAGGGGCCGGATACAGGCACTCAATACCGTTCGGCAGTATTTTATATAAGCGACAGGCAGAAGCATACAATTGATGAAATGGTGAGCAAGCTGAAAGCAAAAGGGATTACTGTAACCACTGAAGTTGCAAAGGCTAAAAATTTCTATAAAGCTGAAGAATATCATCAGGACTATCTTACAAAAAATCCGGGGGGATACTGCCATATAAATTTAAATAAAATACACAAGTTTTGACCATTTATTCCTGATATACAATGACATGGATAATTGATTCATGTGAGGCAATATTTTCAATTTTATGAGGTATAAGCGATAGAAAATAGATACTGTCGCCCTGCTGCAATATAACTTCATGAGAACCCAGTGTTATTTTTATTAAACCCTTTTTAACATGAATAAACTCTTCACCATTGTGAATGGAAAAATCTTTTTTTGTATAATTGCCTTCTAAGGTAATAATGTAAGCTTTTACTGCAACAGCTTCATTTGCAGTTGCAGCAGAAGGTAACTGAATTCCCGTGCAATTGTGCTCTTTTGGCCTTTCATTTTTTGATTGTATAACTTCATCTTTTTTTATAACTGTATATCCCCACTCAACGGGACTACCAGCAACCGCTTTTGCCTTCTGTAATGAGCGGGTAAGCTGGTGAATTATCTTTAATGAAGGATACACACGCCGATCTTCTATCTTCTGCAAGAGCTCACTGGTAATACCGGTTATGGCAGCAAGCTGCTCATAACTTAAATTATTCTGTACTCTGAACTGTTTTAACTTGTCGCTGAGTGATGCATTTGCCGGGATGTCTTTATCTTTACAATATTCTGTAAACCGCTGAAACACCTCGCTGTTATCTGTTTCATGTATATCATATGACGAGGATGATCCCATGGTACATTCCTTAACGTTATATTCCACTCATACCTACAACCTAAAGTATATCCTTAAACATATACTCTTTCAGATAAAAAATTATTTTACAAGAAAAAATTCTTGACAAATTTTAATCTTTCAATACTATCAAATATTATGAAAATCCCTTTTTCAATTTTATCGATAACGGAAAAAGCTCTGACAAAATCCATGGATGTCCACACCATGGAACGCATAGCTCAAAGCATTGTACCAAACTATAATCTGCACAAAATTATGGGGTTTCCTGAAAGCATGCCTATCCCCAACAAGGATGCTGCCAGTCAGATCGTCAGGGATTTCAGTGAATCAAAACGATTTTTTAAATTAATACATGCACTCATGGAAGCACAGGAATACGGCATAATGGGGCGCCGCTACCCGATAGCTCATCTGCATGAAATTGTTGGTAAAATAATCAATTTAGGGTTCATCTATGATAAAAACAACCGTATTTTCATTGAAAACTCTAAAACCAGAAAGACCCCAAACTGGGGTGTCCTTGAAGAAGATGAAGAATATATAGTCACATTGCTACGACTGGACATTGCAGCAAATACCCAGCTTGTCCGCAAATATGAATCTCCATTAATTACCCAAACATATAATAATGTGCGTTCGATAGTTACTGCAGCTGTTGAACAAAGAAACGGCCGTGTATGGAACTGGGAAGGCGATGGATGTATTGCTGCTTTTATTTTAGGTAACAGGAATATGGCGGCAGTATGTTCCGCCATTGAGATTTTCCACGAGTTATTTTTATTTAATTATATTGAATCACAATTACCTGAACCTGTTAATATACGGGTAGCCATTGATACAGGATATTGCACCTATAAGCATTCACCTGAAGAGCTAAAAAAAACAGAACTGGTAACAAAGATACTGGATCTTGAATCCAGGCATACTCCACTTAATGCAATAACAATCACCAATTCAATTTATGCTTCTTTGCATGCTGAAATTGCAAACAGGTTTGCAACTGCCAGAAGTGGCAATGCAGTGCATTATATTTATACAATACAGTGGGCTAATCCATGAATATAATAATTATATATCAGAAAAAAAACCTGCCGGTTTTACAGAAGGCATTTGCATCAATCATGAAATCAAAAAATATTTCAACTGCCTTTGTTGACCATACTGAATACCGAAAAATACAAACACCAGATAAAAGCACCATTTACTACCTGGATATCACCGGTATAAAAAAAGCAGAGGTTGAAAAGCTGGTTAAAAAGTTTAATAACAATGGCCACAGCTTTGCAATTATTGACCTTAAAAACAGTTTTACTGACATTGCATGGTTGTTCCATAATAATGCCTGTGATTATCTTAATAAAGACATGCTTATCAAACCACTGCCTGAAAAACGCATCCAGGCCATAGCAAAATTAAAGGGAATTACCCCAAAAGCACAAACTGTACATAATTATATAATAGCAAAGGATTCCTGGAAAGGAATTGTGCCTGACAATGAATATACTTTCTGCTTTTTGTTTATTGAAATACTGGATATTGACGAATTAAAAAAACATATTGGCTCAGAGCATCTAAACCATAAAATTTTTTCCTTCCGCCGGTACGTTGAGGAACTGCTCTATCAGGTTGACGGGCGCTGCTGGATGTGGATGGATGCAACAGGACTGTTTCTTTTTCCCTTTAATGGCACATCCCTACCGGCTATCTATCATGCAATACGCCTTGTATTAAACCGCATCATTATATCGTTAGAACACACAACATTTAACCAGGCAATACGATATCGTATTGCCATGCATATTGGCAATACGATATACCAGCCACGCGGCAAAACCGGTACCATTATATCTGACTGTATTAATTCATTATTTCACTTAGGACAAAAATACACTACCAATGAAGGGCTCTTTATCACAGAAGAGGTTTATAACTTCCTCAACCAAAAGACAAAAAAAATGTTTGACAAAGTTAAACCCTTTGAAGGAAGACAAATCCATGCATTTAAGTATTCATAGCATTACTACATAGCAGCTAACTCATATTGACGCTTTTCAGCTTCCGGATGTTGCCGATAGATAATTAACACATTACCAATCATTGTGACCAGACTGCTTCCTGTCTTTTCTACTATCTGCTGTGCCAGCTCACGGCGTTCTTCCTTGCAGTCAATGAATTTGATCTTGATCAGCTCGTGACTCAGCAACACTTCATCAATGGCATTCAGTACAGCCACAGACAGCCCATGCTTGCCTATTAACACAACCGGCTTCATGCCATGGGCACAGGCTTTTAAATATTTAATTTTTTTGCGGGGAATGCTGTTCATACAATCCTCAATAAATTAAAAAAATTAAAATTACACAATCCATTCACACCGCATTTATTTTTTTATAATTGACAATACTATATAAACATGCATAACCTTTATGCAAATAAAATTAATTATCATTTTATTGCAATAATTTTTTATTAATTTATTGCCACATTATGATGGTATAAGCTCATAGTTGAAAATGCATCAAAATAAAATTTTTTTTGTAGCTGTTATTAATCAGAACATGGAACACAACTTTATGAACATATTTTCAGGAGGAAAAAATGTCAAACATTTTAACTGATGATCCTGGTTACAAATATCATGAAAAAACACCAAAGATAGATGCAAAAGAATTTCAAAAAGTAATTGATTCACGAAGGGCTGTCAGAATTTACGAAGATGAACCTATTCCTGAAAAAGTGATAAAGCAATGTCTTCATAATGCATTGATGGCACCCAATTCATCAAACCTTCAGCCTTGGGAAATATATCACATCGTTGATCCTGCAATACGTAATCAAATGAACAAAGCCTGTTTAGATCAGATAGCAGCAAGAAGTGCCGCTACATTATTTGTTGCTGTAGCACGAACCAATACCTGGCAGCAGCATGCGCAGGAAATGGTAAAGCTTTTTGAAGCGGCAGGGAATGTTCCAAAGGCTGCTATCTCATATTATAAAAAGCTTGTCCCCTTTGTATACAATCAGGGATTTTTTGGATTATGGGGGATAATAAAACGTTTACTATTCTTTATTCGCGGACTTTCAACACCGGTCATCCGTGAACCTGTTTCCCAATGCCATATCAAAATATGGGCTGTTAAATCAACGGCACTTGCCTGTCAAAACCTGATGCTTTCACTGCGTGCTTATGGATATGATTCGTGCCCTATGGAAGGATATGACTCAAAACGCATAAAAAAGATTCTAAATCTTCCCAAAGATGCCATAGTTGTGATGGTGATTTCCGTGGGCAAACGTGCAGTTGGCGGTGTGTATGGACCACGAATACGCTTTGATGAAAGCAGATTTTTAAAAAAGGTTTAAAACATATATCATCATAATACCTGGATTAGTTGCAGGTCTATTTATTATGTCTGCTTCACGTATTGTGTTGAAATAGTTGATGGAGTTAAGAAATTTCATTTGACTTTTTTTTGCTTAAAAGAGATACGTATTGGGAATATCCCATACTAAAGAGGAGATCGCCATGAATATAACTAAAGAGATAGTTGACGATATTGTCATTATTACTATCAATCGCCCTGAAGTGCGAAATGCCATTGACCGGCCTACCGCAGAAGAATTAACTGAAGCATTCAGGAAATTTGATGCTGATGAAAACCTGAAGGTGGCAATACTTACCGGTGCTGGAGGCAATTTTTGCTCAGGTGCTGATTTGCTTGCCATTGCCGAGGATGGCCACAGGAAGAATAAGCTTAATCCCAACATAAATGATAACGGCCCTCTTGGCCCTACACGAATGCTTTTATCAAAGCCGGTAATTGCTGCCATATCCGGATATGCTGTAGCAGGAGGGCTTGAACTTGCCTGCTGGTGTGATATTCGTATGGCTGATTCCACAGCAAAGTTTGGGGTGTTTTGCCGCAGGTTTGGTGTTCCACTCATTGATGGCGGTACACAGCGATTGCCACGCCTTATTGGGTTAAGCCGTGCACTTGATATGATATTAACCGGAAAGGAAATAGATGCTGAGGAAGCGTATCAGTTTGGCCTGGTAAATTATATTGTCAAAGGCAATATAAAAAAAGAAGCATTAGCGTTAGCACAAAACATTGCATCATTCCCACAAAATTGTTTACGAAGCGACAGGATGTGTGTATACAAAGGATTCAATATGCCATTAATTGATGCAATGGAAATGGAATTTGCCAAAGGCACAGATGTCATCCGCAGTGGTGAAACACTGGATGGAGCACGGAAATTTGCAGCTGCTAAAGGGAAAAAATTACAATAGCATACACATTTTTTTTTTACATGATTGTCATTCAAATGCCGGTAAACGTTACCTTATTCATTCACCAGTATGCCGTTAACAAAATGCCCTTTTAACGTTCGGCCATCAGGGTATTGCAGCATTCCCTGCCCTTCCATTCTGTTATCAATAAACTCACCTTCATAGCGTGTACCATCAGGCCATTCAAGTACCCCTTTGCCACTGGCTTTCCCCTTTACCATTGGTCCGGTATATACTTTGCCATCAGCATATTTGTATGTACCATTACCGGTGATGTCATCATTGGCAAATTGGCCTTTATATACACTCCCATCAGGCCAGGTCATTACACCATATCCCTGTCGTTTGCCATCAACATAAATCCCTGTATACACACGACCATCCGGCCAGGTAAAAGTCCCCTGCCCGTTAAATTTTCCACCCTTAAAACTACCCGCATATTTAGAACCATCTTCCCATACATACACACCATAGCCTTCATCGCATTTCCCTTCAATGCAGCCTACCCTTTTTTGCTGTGTTGCACAACTCATGAAAACAGTAATAGTGAGCAATGCAATAATTATATAATGGACTTTCCTCATTGTATCCTCCACAAAAACATTTTTATTGTTTAAACATCAATCTATAACTTTAAAAAAATAAATCTCTTCATGGATTTAATATATATGCATCCATTTAATAAAAGCGATAGTAGTTATTTAAAATTGAAATGCTTTCGTATAGGTTTTTTAACATTCCACGTGCATTGCACTCCTTTAGGAAATGTTACAAAATCGCCTGTTTTAAATTCAATCTTTTGCCCATCATGTGTTGTTACCTCAACATCACCTTCAATAACAAAAAATTCTTCAGTTGAGTCATACACCCAATCAAACACCGAGACTTCTTTTTCCCATATTGGCCACTGAAAAACACCACGTTTTTGCAAATCTTCTTTTTGTAATTTTTCTACTGTTACTTTTATCATTGGGGAACTCCTTAGCAAAAATTTATCTGGATACTATCTAACGAAAATCATATATACCACTTCATCACCATTCAAAACTCTGCACAACGATTATACCTCGCTTTTGAGCTTCAGAAAGGATTACATTTTTTGCAAAATGAGTAACCAGCAAAGGAACAATTGGCACATCACCATAATGGGATTTTACTGCTTCTATCTTTCTGTCTAATTCCTCAAATACATCTAAGCGCCACTCAGAATCCAGCCGCACCTTTGATTCTCCAACAATAAAAAATTCCCTGCCATCTTTAATAGCCTTGCCAAACAAGTTTATTTCTTTGCCTGAAATCTCAGTTCGTAATAACCGTTCAGTCATTTCATAGCCATATTTTTCCTTTAAAATCCCTGGTAAATTCCTGTATGCTTCGTTTTCAAATGCATAGCTAAAGCTTCGGGACAATCCACCTAACTCAACCCGTGTTTCATGAAGACCAATAGCCAGTTTCTGTACTTCCAGCTCTGTTCTTTTTTGAGCTTCAACTAACTCTTCAACTTTTTGTGCCAAAGAATCAACTCGCTCTTCGGTACGCTTCTGGGCCTGCGCTAACTCCTCTACACGTTCTTCGGTACGCTTCTGCGCCTGTGCTAACTCCTCAACTCGCTCTTCGGTACGCTTCTGTGCCTGCGCTAACTCCTCTACACGTTCTTCGGTGCGCTTCTGCGCCTGCGCTAACTCCTCTACACGTTCTTCGGTACGCTTCTGCGCCTGTGCTAACT
>DYLU01000049.1:0-18381 GCA_020721905.1 Leptospira biflexa
CAAAGTTACTTTAATTGAAAAGTCAGGAGATATTTTCCCTTTTAATATTAGGAAGGTATGGTTAAATAATTTTGTTTTTCCCGTAACATTGACAGAAGCAAAAAATCAGTATTTCTTATTACACGTAAAAACAACAAGTGAAGTTATTATACCATTGAAAATCAGATCTTACTATTCATTGCTTGAATATAGCATAAAAGAATATAGCGGACTATGGTTTTATTTTGGTATTATGATAGTAATGTTTTTATACAATCTTTTTTTATTCTTTACATTAAGGGATTTAAACTATCTTTATTATATACTCTACGTATTATTTTCAGCATTAAGTAATATAAGTTTTAATGGTATTGCTTATCAATTTTTTTGGCCTGATTCACCATGGTTTCATAACATATCAATAGTTTCATTGGGTGATTGTGCAGTTATTTCATTTATGCTTTTTACCCGAAGCTTTCTGCTGACTCAAAGATTTTTATATTGGTACGATATCGTTATAAAAACATTTATTGGTGCAGTTATACCCTTAATTATTGCAATTCCCTTTGCACCACTTTCGTTTTCAATCATTGGCCTTAATACTGCAGTCATATTTGCAACAATTATTTCACTTGTAGCGTGCATCATTGCCATTTATAATAATTATAAACCGTCATATTTTTATCTGGCTTCAATGATTGCTGTTTTTATAGGCGTAAGCCTTATTAGTTTGCGCAATTTTGGTATGCTTCCCGATATTTTTGTTACCCGGTATGGTTTTCATCTGGGTACCAGCTTTGATGTCATCTTGCTATCGATGGCATTAGGATACCGTTATAATCTGATAAAAGATGAAAATGAAAAACTTGTGATTTTAAAAAATGAAATTGAAATAGCACGGACAATCTATAATTCAATTATTGCTCAAACAAAAATTCCGGAACTTAAGCATATTGCAGTAGAAATGGTTATGCTCCCTTCAGAAGTTATTGGTGGTGATGTTCTGGAAATATTTCCTGTAAGCAATGATCAGGTTGGACTTTTTATAGCAGATATCTCCGGACATGGATTGCCGGCGTCTATTGGCGCTGTTGCGTTAACTATGTCCTGTATCAATGCAAAAACATTTGCAGACAATCCTGATACATTTATGCTTGCAGTACAGAGCACTGTTGCCGGTAAACTGGGCAATCAATTTATTACTGCAGCCTATACTCTCATTGATACACAACGAATGGTGATAGCAACAACCAATGCAGGTCATTATGCAGTTGTAGTGCAAAAATCAGACAACTCTTTAATACAGCTTAGACCCAAAGGGGGAGCTATTGGTTTTTATCATAATGCAACGTTTGAAATACATACAACGTCAATTGGTACGGGTGACAGGATTATAATGTTTACCGATGGGATTATTGAGATGCGAAATTCCAAAGGGGAGTTGTTTGGTGAGGATCGCTTTTTACAGATTATCAGTGATCATCGCAATAAAAACATTACTGCATTGAAAAATGAAATCCTTGCAACGGCGTATCGCTATGTGTATCCTCAGAAATCATTTGAGGACGATTGTACGTTTATTATTGTAGAAATAGTATAATGCTAATGTTTATAGTATTTCCGTTCCGATTCCTGCATCAGTAAAAATTTCTAAAAGCACAGCATGTTCAACGCGGCCATCGATAATATGGGTTTTGTTTACTCCCTCATTAAGTGCTGAGAGGCAGCAATTGACCTTGGGTATCATCCCCCCTGTGATTGTATTGTTTTTAATTAATTCAGTCACTTCGTCTTTTTTCAGTGTGGATACAAGCTTGTCATTTATTTTTATTCCTTCAACATCGGTTAGCAAAATCAGTTTTTCGGCTTTCAATGCTTCTGCCAGTTTGCCTGCCGCTATATCAGCATTAATATTATAGGTAATACCCTGTTCGTCGCATCCAATCGGAGCAATGACAGGAATAAATTTTTCTCTATCCAGTGTTTCAATAATTAATGGGTTTACTTTTTTTATTGTACCCACCTGCCCAATGTCCATCTGCTGGCCATTCACGTCATGATATATCTTCCGGGAAACAAATAAATTACCGTCTTTACCTGATAATCCCACAGCTTTTCCGCCAGTCAGGTTAATATAGTTAACTATTTCCTTATTTACCTTGCCAACAAGAACCATTTCAACTATATCCATAGTGGCACTATCGGTTACACGCATCCCACCAACAAAGGAGCTTTCAACTCCAACCTGTTTCAAAAGAGTATTGATCTGCGGCCCGCCTCCATGAACTATCACCGGATTAATGCCAACGTATTTTAACAGCACCATATCCTGCGCAAATGATCGTTTGCCTTCATCAGTTTCCATGGCATGGCCACCATATTTTATAACAATGGTTTTGCCGTAAAATTCTTTTATATAGGGAAATGATTCAATAAGGGTATTAACTTTTTGAATGTATCGTTTCATCCAATATATACCTCTTTGTGCTGTGGTATTGCAAACGAATCTGGTAAATCATCAGATTCAACAGCAAATAATGGCGAGATTTCTATTTTTTCAACAACTTTTGGAACAGGAATGTTTTTTTGTAACAGCCATTTTTTATAAAGGTTCATCATCAGTTCCTGTGCACTATCTACAGAATCAACACCTGATTTGTTTTTTACCGGGGCAAATTCTTCTTCACGTTTGGTTTCAAGAATAAAATTTTGTTCAGTTAACGGAAGTGCATCAAAGACAAACTTTTCAAACTTATAACCGGTGATATTATTTTTTCCATCATTTGTGTATTGTGGGATGGTTTTTTTTGCAACATGGAAGGGCAGTGAAATATTACCCTGTGCTATTTTTTCAATAAAGCGTGTATTAAAAAGATGAATAGCAATGCTTCCGGCACTGTAACGCAAATTGCCCCGCTCATCTTTTTCATGTTGTTTTACAAGTGGCAGGTCAGAATATTCAACAACACCTATCCTCATATTGGAAAATTTTACAAATACACCTATTTTCTCTTCAGGATATGCTTTCTGTAATGCCTTACTTGAGACTTCAGCATTATGTTTTACATGAAAACCTATAAAAACAGGGTCAATAATGCGTACCAGCGGGTTGTCAACCTGGAAATAAGAAAGCACTTCAACACCCAGGTTTAAAAGTTTTGAAAGTGTTCCCGACTGGTATAATGCCGTTAAACTTCCGCCATGACCATCAGGATTTCTGAAAATTGAATATGGTGTTTCTAAAATAAGTTTTCCCTCCTCATTAAGTGAAGGAATCATATTTTGTTTAAATATAAAGACTTTATCATTATTCAGGTTGAAGAAATTATGTTTTTCAAAATAGTCAACCGTTGCATTATGATTAGCCTGGGATGTCATGATGCACCATGGTATACTAATCCCAAACTTTTTTTCATAGGCTTTTATCTTTTCAGCATGAATTTGAAATAATGTTTTATTGCTTACAGGCCCAATTGGGAAAATGCCTTTTGGTCCATCAAAACCCAAACGGCTGCCCTGTCCCCCAGCAACCACAAATGCTGCCACCTTACCTTTCTTGATAGTATCAATTCCAACTGTTTTAGCATGGTCAAATGCTTTGTGTTCTTCTGGTGTTTGCGGCAAACGGGTGAAAGGAGCAGGTTCAAAGTCCATAGGTATGGTATGCTTTTTAGTAAGAGCAAATAATTCATGTAGTTCATTAAAATTTATTAGCGATAGTTCCTGTAAAAGGTGTTTCTTCTGGTCATCGGTCAACGTATCCCAGAAAGCAAATACATGTTCATTTCCTGTTGCATAAACCTTTTCTATAATTGCATCGTAACCCTTGTAGTGTATCATAGTAACCATTTGATATTCATCAAAGTATTTTATTTTAATAGTAGCAAATCATATTGGTATTTCATGAAAAATAATAGCAGGTTGCTGTCTTGCAATTGAAACGTATATAAACAGTTCATTGCATCACTGAAATAACTTTTACATAATTTATTGTCTTACGTCAATTATAAGACAGCAGCAATTATTTTTTAGCTTGCATGGATCTATTTTTAAAAAATAAATATCCCGATAAAAGGAAATGCTATAAACTGAATGATTTTACCAAAAGAAAAGTAATTCCTTTAAAAGTATGTTCAAGATTTTGAAATCCTTCATCGGTTTTGCTATATCGTGTTATCATATACTGATACCGGTATCCAAAAGCCAAAGTTATTGCAACTGATGGGATGTAATATGCACCTTGCAATAATCCATTAATGCCGGTTTCATAAAAATCCATGCTCATTTTTCCTGTTGGATCTTCATGGTTTTCATTACCATAAATAAATAGGCCGGAAATATTGCACAGCAAATATACATTGGATATCACAGGAACCGTTAAACCTATTCCAGCACCCGGGCCGGCAGCATGATGAATGCCTTCCACGTTATTTGCTTCATCATCGTAAGTGAAAGCCAGATATTTTGCCCCTCCAAATATTTTGCAATACCGGTTTAACTGATAGTTTAGCGCTGCATCAATATCATAACGGCGGAGTTTATTTTGCTCACCATTGTCACCCCATGTATATTTCTTTGGCGTTGCCAGTGCTACCAGTGTTGTACTCCATTTCTCTGAAAACTGATATGCTACTGATGGTCCTATATACAGCACAGGGTCTATGTTTGATGTTGTGTTGTTATCCTCAACCATCTTCCAGTCAGCATACCATGATGAAATCCCTATACTGAGATCGTCAGCATATACTGTAGATGCAGTACATAAATACGCAACAATGAAAATAATAATTCTTTTATTCATTTGTGGCGCCTCCACATTAAAGAAAAAAATAAAATTAGCAATTACGGGTAAAGAGTCATATATTTGCTGAATTAATCCCAATGAAATGATTTAACTAATAATGCTGTGAATCCTTTGAACATGTGTTTATTCTGTTCACCTGTATCATATTTTGATTTAAAATACTGGTATCTATACCCAATAGATGCAGTAACTCCAACAGAAGTGGCATAATACGCTAATTGTGCGGCTAGATTATAACCAAATTCAGTAAAATCCCTGTTTGAGGAATTATCGTCATGATGCCCCCATAAATATAGTAAGGAGGCATTGCCAAGCAGATAAAAATTATTAATAAGTGGTATGGTAAGCCCAATACCGCCGCCGGGCCCTGTACCATAATGTTTTCCATCTTTGAAAGTAAATCCCAGATACTTTGCACCCGCAAATATCTTAATGAATCTATGCAATTGATAGTTTAAAGCCAGGTCGTTGTCGTAGCGCCGGATTTTATTTGTTCCATTTTCCTCAGGCATTTCATATTGGTTGGCGGTAACAAGTCCAACAAAGGTAGCACTCCATCTTTCAGAAAACTGGTAAGCAATTGATGGGCCAATATACAGTGCAGGATCCATTTTGAGGGTTTCGTTATCTTCGTTAACCATTTTCCAGTCTGCGTACCAGCTAGAAATTCCAATGCTTAAATCATCGGCATACAGCTGTATTGATGTAATGAAGAGCATAAAAAATATTAGAATAATGGTAAACTGTTTCATACTTACCCCCCGATTGTAATGTGTAGAATGTACCATAAAAGTATCATATTCAATAAGAAGTGTATTGCAACTCATTTTTTTTAAAAAAAAGTGAAAAAATTTTAAGATAAGAATTGTAATAAATCCTGTATATAATCGTAAAAAGTATTTTCATTACATACATGCTATAGATTATTTTTTTTAAAAACGTTTTTCAATTTTTGCCCAATATACTGCCTCATTTCATCAGGGATTGGAATAAGGTGTGTATTGATGTGCTTCTACAATTCTTTTACAAATTGTTCCATACGGTCCATGGCTTCTTTCAGCTGTTCCATTGATGTGGCATATGAACAGCGGATATGAGTGTCGTAGCAAGAACCAAATGCGCTGCCGGGTACCACGGCCACCTTACAAGCTTTAAGAAGCTGCAGAGCAAAATCACGCGACGAAAGCCCTGTGGAAGATATATCAGGAAAAACATAAAATGCACCTTTTGGCGGAAGGCATGGAAGTCCCATTTCATTTAAACGGTTAGTAATGAAATTGCGGCGTTTTAAATATTGTGCACGCATGGATGCTACATCGCGCTGTCCTTTTCTTATTGCTTCTAATGCAGCATATTGCGCAATTGATGGCGCACATAAAGCAGTGTACTGATGAATCTTGTTCATGGCTGCAATAATTGATTCAGGTCCGCACGCATAGCCCAAACGCCAGCCGGTCATTGCATACGCTTTGGAAAATCCGTTTAAGTATATGGTTTGCTCCTGCATCTCCGGAATTGAGATAATTGAAACGTGTTCCCCTTCATACGTTATTGCATCGTAGATTTCATCCGAAATGACAATCAGATTGTGGGCAATGGCAAGGGCAGCTATTGCCTCCAATGTTTTTTTGTCAATTGATGCGCCCGTGGGATTGGATGGATAATTTAACATAATGGCTTTGGTTTTACTGGTTATTGCTTTTTGCAGGGCTTCAATGTCAATGGCAAAGCCATTATCAAAATGGGTGGCTATAGCAACCGGCTTTCCATACGCTAATTTGATGGTTGCTGAATATGAAACATAACAGGGCTCAAAGTAGATAACCTCATCACCGGGATTTATGATGCTACGCAGTGCAATATCAAGCCCTTCACTTACACCGATGGTTACAAGTACCTGTGTTTGGGGATTGTATTCAACGCCATGATTTTTTTTGATATGTTCTGCAATTGCCTGCCTGAGTTCCAGCAAACCCTTATTGGATGTGTAATGGGTGTTGCCGTCTTTTATGGCATAAATGCCTGAATCAGAGATGCGCCATGGTGTGACAAAATCTGGTTCGCCAACACCTAATGAGATGCAGTCAGGCGTATTATATACAATATCAAAGAATTCACGAATGCCTGAAGGCGGCAGTGTCTTTACATTATCTGAGATATGATTTTCAATAGTACTGTGCGATTTGACTAAGTGCAATTTCATGAAAAGCTCCGTAATAATAGAATTATATCCTGATGTCATTTCAAATTCAGGATTTGCAGTAGCAGGAAATCTTTGGTTCTAATTGTAAGATCTCTCCTCGCTGTGTTTGTCGCAATAACAATGCACATACATCCTGAAAGATGATTGTATTACCTCACGTCATACGTTTTGGTATAACTACCATAAATGGGTATACCCGTAACATTATATCAAAATATAATATACAATATTGCATATAATTCTGCAATAAAAAATTAATAATTTATATGGCAATTGCAATCACATTATTATTCAATGGCACTTTTCTCCTGTGTTGGTGGTTTTTGTGGCAGCGGAGATGTTTGATACAGTAATACATATATAATGAACGATGCTATCACTACAAGCACTATCGACAAAATTTTATATTTGCGCAATATAAATCCGGAAAGAACAATCAATACTCCTGCAACTATAATTGCTGCTGTTGTATGGTGTAAAATGTACGCGGTTATTTCCATGGTAACTATCTCCAGAGATTTAATATACCGGCTTGTAGTCAAAGCGGTGTATTGCGGTAATGTAGCGGATGGTATGGGTTTTATACCGCATAACGATGGAATGTGTTTTGGCACCACCTGCCAGAAACCTCACACCAGGCAATAGCTCACCGTCGGAAATGCCGGTTGCCGAGAACATGATATTCTCACCCTTTGCAAGATCGGACAGTGTGTAAATTTTGTCTGGATCGCTGATGCCCATGGCATTAACCAGTTCTTTGTCCTTCTGATCGCGGTAAACAAACCGTGCCTGCATGTCACCATCAAGGCATTTCAGTGCAGCAGCAGAAAGTATTCCCTCACGGGCACCACCAACACCCATAAGCATGTCAATAGGGGTATCATCAAGTGCGGTGGCAATAGCTCCTGAAATATCGCCATCTTTTATTAATTTTATCCGTGCACCTACGGTACGGATGCGTTTCACCAGTTCGCGATGACGCTCACGGTCCAGTATACACACGGTAATGTCTTCTATGTACTTTCCCTTTGCACGGGCAACGCGCTTTATGTTAACTTCAGGTGATTGTGTGATATCAATAACGCCACGGCCTTCCCTGCCAACAGCAATCTTTTCCATATAAATTGGGGGTGCATTGAGCATGGACCCGTGTTCGGCAATAGCAATAGCTGAAATGGTATTGTACCCGCCCTGTGCCAGGGTTGCATGTCCGTCAATTGGGGTCAGAGCAATATCTACCTCGGGATGATCAGCATGACCAATTGTTTTACCGTTTGAGAGCGGTGAATCAGGGTTATCGATGCCACACAATATATGGCCTTTAAATGATACGGTTGAAAACACCTTTGACATGGCTTCAACAGCATTTTTTGAAGCAAGTACCTCATCGCCACGGCCATAGTAACGGGCAGCCCACAATGCCGCTGCCTCGGTAACACGGACAACTTCCAGTGCTAAATTGCGATCCATAATATACTCCAGCAACCAGTGTACATACAGCTCATATCAATATGGATACAGTTAAAAATTGTCAAATTAATATTTAATAAAATATTCTTACGTGTGACGAAAAGTGTCGCAAAAATGTTATTTCCAGAGAATCCTTGTTCTGCCTGGATGACTGATAATTGGTAACCATTTATTATATATTTTCCTGTAATACAGTGTCTCAATGGCTATTCATCATTAAAATAATGTGAGCAATGATGCGATTGTTGCTTTTTTTCGTTGTATATAGGTAGAGCTATATGAGGATGTGTATATATTCTTTTTTTGCAAAATCAGAGTATATGCCGATTCCATTGCGGCAAGGTATCGCTTTGATTGAGGGTCTAATGCAAGAATAGTTTCAGTTGGTATTATAAAAAGACGTCCATACAGCGTGGAAGCAATGGAAAAAAGATCAGGCGATACCATTGCCTCATCGCTTTCAACGATAGCTGGCAATAATTTATTTTGAGAGATGTCGTAGAGTGTAATAAATGCGTTGTTCAGGAAAATAGCGGTATTTCCCGTTATATGCAATGATGGATTAAATGAACCAGGTAAAACCCGCTGAGTTTTTCCCGATTGCAATGAATACAGGTTCACCGTATAACCTCCGGGAAAGCCTGCAGTATAGAATACATACTTATTTGCAATAAAAACTTCGGCCGGGGTTATGGCAGTAAAAATCTTTTTCCATAATTGATTGGTGTGCACATAGACATCATAATTGCCGGATGATCCGCAGACAAAAAGCCTGTGACTATTGTAGTCTAAAATTGCTGTGTTTTCATCCCACTGCGGGGCGTTGTACTGGCAAAGGATTTCTTTTTCCCGGTAACTATCGCCCATAACCTTAACAATGCAGTTGTTTTTTTTGTAGTAGAATGAATTCCCATCCCGGGAAAAAGAATAATCCATACCTGCAGATGCAGTTTGCAATACCTTGGTGGTTTTCTTTGGGATATGTATCAAGAGTAATACCGGTTGGGGGATTTTATTGGTGTTGAAATATTTTATGGCAATGTATGCACCATTAGTTGAAATGCGTGCTGATATGACTGTGCCTTTGAACTGATACAATGAATATTTTTTGCGGGTGGCGATAGTATTGATGATGATAACATTTGTGTTACCGGATTCTTTTATGTAAACAACCTCTTTCCCATTGAGCCATCCTGCATATGCAATTCCGGAATCAATAAACTGCGCCCCAATACTCTGATAGTAATCAAGTCGTGTGAGAAATAATTTATGGTATTCAGCTGAAGATGTGTTCAGGTATACCGAATCAAGCGGTATGGCACGGGCATACAGTGGCATCCTTAAAACAAGTACCAGCAGAATGATGAGCAGCACCCGCATTGGCAGATAGATGAAGAGGGTTTTAATGAGATTTTGCTTCTTCTTCAGTTTCAGTGCCTGGTTCCTTCTTTTCCTTTTCCACTAAAGGAATAACAAACCGCTGTCCCGGAAAGATTAAATCAGGGTCTTTGATCTGGTCTTTGTTAGCAACATAAATAAGAGGCCACAGGCGTGCATTGTTATATACTTTGAGAGCTATTCTCCACAGGCAATCGCGTGCTTTGGGGTTGTACTGGACAATGTATTCCTTGTGTTCCTTTTTTGGCTCTTCTTTGGCAATGACTTCTGCTTCTTCTTTAGTCTTTTCTTCAGGCTCTTCCTGCATTGCAATGGCCTCTTCCTTCTTTTCCATGGCTATGAGTATCGAATTGAGTGCTGTTATTGCCTGCTGTGAGGCGTCATAGGATTCAATATATTTTTCTTTTGAAAAGAAGTCCTGGCTATTTGCTATAAGTTTTTCAGCTTCTGTCAGTGTTTGTGCCATCTCCTGAGAAGATTCCCTTTCACTGACCTGTGTGTACAGGCTTTTTGCGGCTTCCAGGGATTCGGATGCTTTTCCTTTTTCAATAGCTGTTTTTGCCTGTTGTAAAGATTCTTTTGCTGACTGCATTGCTGCAATTGCTGCAACTATGTTCTGCTCTTCAAGTTTAGTAGTGGCTTCATTAATTTTTTGCTCTGTTGTGGACAATTCATCTTTTGCTAATTCATCACCACGCTGGGTGCGCAGCGATTCTTTTTCATTTTCCAGTACTGCAAGCTGTTCTTTAAGTTGCGGAATCATTGCCAGTGATTTGGTTTTTGCCTCATGAGCAAAGGCAATTGATTCTTTTGATTTTTGTATTGAGTGGCGATAGTTTTTATCAGCATTAAGCCTGGTTGCTTCATCAAGAGAGCTTGTAGCCTGAGCATATTCAACATTGGCAAATTCCTTTGCATTGAGCATTTCGGCCTGATGCAGGCTTTCATTGGCTTCGGTGAGCATATCGTTTGCATAAAGTGGCAGGGACTTTTCTATTGCTTTTTGCGATTCTGCCTGCGATTCTACTGATTTTTTCTGGGCATCCTTGGTTTTATCTTCTTTTAAAAGCAAATGAGTGTCATACAGGTATTGTTTTGCCTTTTCCAGTTCTTCAGGTGCATATTTATCTGCTTTAACTTCTTCCGCCTGAGTTATCCCATAGCGGGCTTTGGACATATCCCGTATAGGAAGGTCAGAAGCGCATCCAATAGAAAGTACTATGCAGGATGCAAGTATGTATATATAGATCTGTTTCATGGCGACTATCTCCCTTATGTGAACTTATAGTGCAAACATACGTTCATATAGTATAAAATTTCAAGTTATATTTTAAATATTTTGCGGCGATAGTTATGGTTATATTTTTTTGTTGACAGAATAATACTGACATGTCAGTATTAAATTAATAATCGTTATTCAATTTTTGTAAATAAATATTATACTTTATGGGACTATACCAAACGAAGAAGTTATTGTACTTATACCTTGAAGATTTAAGATTGTATGATTATATAATTAAAAATATTGTTTAACGATACTATGATTTGAAGGAATATATTTTCATATTTTATCTTTAAAGGGATATCACCATGAAGCATTTGAATATTGTTATAGTATTAATTTTTATATTTACCGCAAAAATTTTTGCTCTATCTGTCGATGTCGACATCCCGGATTCTGTGCCAATCAAACTTAAGTTTATTGAAGATAAACAGAATACAATGTCGTTTGATGATGTGGTGAATTCTGATAAATGGGATAATACGGTAACTGAAACAATTACCTTTGGATTTACTGATAGTGCCTATTGGTTCACATTTAATGTTACTAATACTTCAAAGATAAAAAAAACTGCACTTTTAAGAATATCATATCCAATGCTTGATTATATTGAATTGTACAGGCCCACTGAAGATGGTGGATATAGCAAAACTATTGAAGGTGATAGTCTGCCATTTCATCAAAGGGAAATAACAGATGTGGCTTTTGTATATTTACTGGAAATGTATCCCGGTACTAATACCTTTTACTTTAAAATAAAAACAACCAGTTCATTCAATTTTACCGCAACACTATTTTCTGTAAGAGGATTTTTACATAATCTTAATGTTGAACAGCCACTTATATGGATATACTATGGTCTTATGATTATAATGGTGGTGTTTAATTTTTTTGTGTTTTTATCAATTAAGGATATTTCGTACTTACTGTATGTTGTATTTATAACATCCTGGATTCTTTTACAGATGTGTTTAAATGGATATGCTTTCCAGTATTTATGGCCACATAATGTCTGGTGGGGTAATAACTCACTGCCTTTTTTTATGGCATTAACGATTGTAGCCTGTAGTTTATTTTTATTGCGTGCAACTGATGTTTTATGGCAAAGCAGGAGGATGCGAATATTCAATGCAGTGATGGTTATAATCCCCGGAATTATCATTGCGATATTCAGCCTTGCTGTTCAGTACAAAGTTGCTATAAAAGTTGCAACAGGATTTACCATTTTTGCTGTTGCCATATTATTCCCGCTACAGGCGTATGCGTTGCTGAAAAAATCACGCATTGCGCGTTTTTTTGCAGTGGGATTTGTGGGATTGTCTATTGGAGTTTTGCTGTATTCATTAAAAACGTTTGGAGTACTGCCGGCTACATTTGTTACCCAGTGGAGCATACAGTTGGGTTCAGCATTTGTTGTTTTGTTTTTATCTTTTGCGTTAGCTGACAGAATAAACGTTATGCGTAGAAATATTGAAGTACTGTATGAAGATAAAAAAATAAGTGAATCGGAGGCTTTGCAAAAAGCTTCACATTTGGAGGCAATAGTTAATGCGGTCAATGTTATGTCAAATGATTTTATCATGGTTAGCAGGGATCTTGAATTAATAAGTAAAACATTTTCACAAGTTTCAAGTAAACAGGCTGAAATGACAGCACATATTCAGGAGTCATTTTACGGCTTGCAGAAGTCGTTAGAGAAGCTGCATAACGCTCTGAAAGCTCAGAAAGAGCAGGGAAAAAAATCACAGGAATATGTGGTTACAATGGAAAATGCATATACTGCACTTATTAATGAAAATAAACGATTTATAAGTATTATTGAATCCATTGTTACCAGAGCAAAAAATGCTGAGAATACACTTGGCACTATGATAAGCAATATGAATGTACTTCAGCAGGGCAGCCATGAGATTGAACAATTTGTGGCTGTTATAGATGAAATTTCGGATAAGATTAATCTGCTTTCATTGAACGCATCAATAGAAGCTGCACGGGCAGGGGATGCAGGCAGAGGCTTTGCCGTTGTGGCAGATGAGATTGGGAAATTGGCTGCAGCAACTGCTGAACAGTCAGGAATGATAGGCAGGCGTGTTGCAAGCATTGCACAGGATATACATTCCATTGTTGTTCTTTCACAGGATTCAAATACGGCACTTTCAGATATCTTTTCGTTAATAGGAACCGTCAAAGATGGTATAGTATCGTTTCAACAGGTTGTCAATGATCAGGCTGATGAATTGCAAAAGGTCAAAGATCAGGTTATTCAAATTGACAAACTATCTAATGATATTTTCCAGTTATCGGGAAAAATTAAAGATGTTATGACAAGCACACTGGAATCAATAAACATCATTTCATCAATGGCTGATAGTATTGCCACAACAAACAGCAAAATAAAAGAATATTCAAAATCCATTAGCCAAAAGTCTGACAGGCTATCCATGCTGGTAAAGGGCTAATATAATTATCTTAATGCAGGCTCCTGACGGTCAAATGATGGAAGCCAATGCATTATACTCCATTAATTTTTGCTTCATTTTTAATGTGAAAAAAAATAATAATTTTTAACTAAATATTGTTGACATACCGTGTACAAAAGCTATCATTACGCAAATTTTATATGCAGGATTTTTATTACCTGTAACGCTTGTGTGCGTACAGGTGGTATATCATGATTGAATCTGAGGTACTGGTACTTAATGCAGGGTTTGTTCCCATCCGCATAACAACGGTAAAAGAGGCAATATGCCTGTTGCTTTCCGACAAGGCTGTGCCCGTTGTTGAAGAAGATACCTTTATCCGCTCACCATCAATAGCAATTAAAGTCCCTTCTGTCATTGCTATCATTAACTACCATCATCTGCCGCGTCGCAAAGTTGTGTTTTCAAAGCTCAATGTCATTTACCGTGATGACATGCAGTGTCAGTACTGCGGCAAACGCTTCCAGATGAAGAATCTTACTGTTGACCATGTTATCCCGCGAAGCAGGTGGGAAGCGGTAACCGGAAAATCATTAAAAGATGGTTTTTCAAGCTGGTATAATTTAGTATGTGCCTGTAAGTGGTGCAACAATCAAAAGGGTAACAAGCTTATGCATGAGATAGGCTGGCGTTTGCTCCGTGAACCATTTGAACCTGAATACATACCCTATATCATCGTCACTGCGGAAAAAGCAAAAAAGAAGGGGTGGCTCCCCTTCTGTGGATTCAATGTCAAGGTTGTTGAAATGATCCCTTAATGCTGGGTGGTATAATTAAGCAGCCCTCCGGCAATTAAAATCTTTCGCTGCCTGTCAGTGGCTAACAATGTGCATTGTACAGATTTGTTATTAATGAGTAGTGTAATCATGTTACCGCTTTCAACCTGTTTTATGCAATCATTCATTAAAACAGAATCTCCTGCCTGTATGCTGTCATAGTCGCTTTCATTATTAAATACCAGCGGCAAAATGCCAAAGTTAATCAGGTTTGCGGTGTGGATGCGTTCAAACGATTTAGCCAGTACAATCTTTACTCCCAGATATGCAGGACATATAGCTGCATGTTCGCGACTTGATCCCTGTCCATAGCTTACACCTCCAACGATTACTGTTGCCAGCCCTTTTTCTTTGTTATCTAGTGCGCGTTTTGAAAATGAACTATCGACCATTTCAAAAACATATTTTGCATACTCAGGAATATTGGATCTGTATTTCAAACGCTGTCCTGCGGGCATAATGTGGTCAGTGGTAATTTTGTCACCAACCTTTATGCCTACGACGGCATTAATGGCTTGAGGCAGGGGATGAGTTGTTGGAGGCTGGCCAATGTTTGGGCCTCTGAATATGGGTTCGTCCGATTGAAATGGTGGAATGATCATGGAATCATCTATTATAAATGTTTTGGGCATTTCTATGTGCGGATAGCTATCTGCAGGCATATCTAAAGGATTTACAAGCTTGCCTTCAATGGCCGATAGAGCAGCAGTCTCAGGGCTTACCAGGTATACCTTTGCATCTTTTGTACCTGAACGCCCTTCAAAGTTGCGGTTGCTGGTTCTAAGTGACAGCCCACCGGAAATGGGTGCACCACCATTGCCAATACAAAAACCGCAGGCAGATTCCATAATGCGTACGCCGCTTTTAATGATGTCAGCCAGATAACCCTCTTTTGCAAGCATGTGCAACACCTGTTTAGAACCTGGTGCTAAAATACAGCTGACTGCAGGATGTATTGTTTTGCCTTTAAGAATTTTTGCAACAGTGACTAAATCTTTATACGATGAGTTGGTACAACTGCCAATGGCAACCTGATCTATCTTCATGCCTTTAATTGATTCAACAGGGACCACGTTATCAGGCGAGTGCGGGCATGCAATCATTGGCTCTATATGAGAAAGGTCAATTTCAATAACGTTATCATATACTGCATTGGTATCAGGAAGAAGTTCAATAAAATCTTTTTCCCGGCCCTGAGCTTTTAAAAACTCACGGGTAACATTATCACCGGGGAATAGCGAGGTGGTAACGCCTAACTCAGCACCCATATTTGTAATGGTTGCACGCTCAGGCACTGAAAGCGATGTAATGCCGGGCCCTGTGTATTCAATGACATAGCCAACATTCCCTTTTGTGGTAAGTTTTTGAAGCACTGTAAGAATAATATCCTTTGCACTTACCCATGGACGTAGCTTCCCTGTTACATAAATATTAATAACCCTTGGACAGGTCAGATAAAACAATCCCCCACCCATGGCAACTGCAACATCTAACCCGCCGGCACCAATAGATAGCATGCCCATACCGCCGGCGGTAGGCGTGTGGCTGTCAGAACCAAGCAATGTTTTTCCCGGCTTTGCAAACCGCTCTAAGTGCACCTGATGGCATATACCGTTGCCTGCCTTGGAATAGTATATTCCATAGCGGGCATTCATGGTCTGCAGGTATTTGTGGTCATCAGCATTTTCAAAGCCCACCTGCAATGTGTTGTGGTCAACATACGATACGGAAATTTCAGTTTTTACACGGTCAATGCCCATTGCTTCAAACTGTAAATATGCCATAGTGCCTGTTGCATCCTGAGTCAACGTCTGGTCAATGACAATGCCAATTTCGGTTCCAGGTTCAAGTATTCCTTCTTTAAGATGTGCCTGCAGTATTTTATAGCATACCGAATATCCCATTGGTACAACCTCGTTAAGTTTATGATGTGATAATTAATCGTAGCGCATCGTAAAAGTTTTTCAGATTTGTCTGAATTGTGCTTATGCAATGGGCAGTATCAGCATGCGTGTGTGCCTGTTCAACAAAATTTTTTAAAATTTCCATGATGTGTGGAATTTGTGCATGATTATAAAGCTGGTGGTGCACAAGCACATTGGTGTCTTGTACTGAGTGCGATAGTTCATCATGATAGGTTGTTGGATTTAGAATAATGCAATGACTATGACACAGAATTGCTTCGTAAACAGATATACCAAAGTGGGATATAACTACCTTACTTTGTGCTATGAGATTTGAATAATTCGTTCCGGATAATAGCGCTGTGTTTGTTGTGCATGTTTTGCCATCACTGCATACAAAGCTGTAGTGTTTGTCCAGTGAATCATACAACGGTGTTGCATCAAATGTGGTTGCGTATATAAAACAATCAATGTCTTTTGATATAAAAGCTTCAGCCTGCGATAGTGACCGGTAAAAGTTATATCCGTATAGAAAAAGCGGCACAGTGGATTCAAAGGTATTGACAGTGTTGCCACAGATATTGGGCAAAAGGTCAATAGCTGCGGTGGCATGGATCCGGCCTTCTCCGCAGTCATCGATGACAATAACAGGAGCTATTGCCCTTAAATGTTCAATTTCTTCTTTTGATGAATCCCGCATGTCCCGTATAATGCAGCTGGTGTTTTCCCCAATGGTATTGCTTACCTTTACGGGAAAGCCATGAGGAGCAGGCAGGCCATGTTTGTGCACAAGCGTAACAGGTATGCCATTATGACAGCAGTACCATGCAAGGAGTAACATCCGCTGCCAATGTCCCTGACCAATGTGGGGCCCTGAATCGGTTATGATTGTTATATCCATATCATTCATGCGATGTCATTGGTTTTTGCTGTATGGATGCGTTTATTTCCACGAGATGTGAGTTTTTTTCAAGGAATGTCATTACATCATTCAATGTAAAAACGTTGCCTGTATACAATGCGTCATAAATTTTAGATGCAAGTATATAATCTTCCTGCGTGTCCACAGTCAGGCGAAGCGAAGGAAAAGGTTTGGCATAAGTAACATCAAAATAATGAATTTTGAACGTGTCGGGATGTTCTTTTATATATGGTGTTACATGCTCATGCTGATAGGGCTTTGTACTGTGTCTATATGCTTCTTCCAGGGCTGCTGAAGCAATGACCTCCACACCAGTGCCAAGCGGCAGATTTTTTATTGCGCACAGGTCTGACTTTGTACGTAATGCTTCTTTTATAGTAACCGATGCAAAATGAGTGTCGGTGAAAGGATTGTCAGCTGTGATGCGTACTATGTAATCCCCACCATACTGATTATATGCAAAAAAGTAACGTTCAAGCACATTGTGCAGTGAACCACGGAATATATTGACATTACAGAGCCTGGCAATATCTGCTAACGGGTTATTCTCATTATCATTGGGGATGGCAACCACCACCTGTGTAATCTGTTGTATTGCTTTTGCGCGCTCAATAACATGGTACAGCAGGGGTTTGCCTGCAAGGGGTAGAATTGATTTGCCAGGCAGCCGGGTTGATTGCATGCGCGCCTGTATGATTGCAGTAACATGTACTTGTTTGTACGTATTCATTCTCAAAGTGCTGTCAATTGTAAGGGTGTCATAGTATTTTTAATGAAAAAGTGTATTATTGCAAGAAAAATATATTGTTCAACACAAGAATTTTTGCATTTATTTGTTGACATTGAGTAAAAAAGTAATTTATTAATAATAAGTGATTTATACTTCCGATTTAACCAAAATTTTTATGATGATATTAAAAATAGTTACCTTTAAAACCAGAAACAGGGAAATGAAATGATAAACACATTTGAAATATATCAAAATTTAAAAGAAACATTTGGTGAAAAGGAAGCCACTGTATTAACCAATTTGTTGATAAAGATTTATAATGAGGTTAATCAGTCTGTCACCAAAGCAGAATTTAATGAACTTAAAGAAGTGGTAATGGAATTGGCAGAAGCGCAGAAACGGACTGAAGCCAGAGTAGAAGAATTGGCAGAAG
>DYLU01000049.1:18481-21920 GCA_020721905.1 Leptospira biflexa
CCGAAGCCAGAGTAGAAGAATTGGCAGAAGCACAGAAACGGACCGAAGCCAGAGTTGACGCATTAGCAGCAAAAATGGAAGAATTGGCAGAAGCACAACGAAAGACTGAAGAAGTAGTACAACTACTGGTTAGTGATGTCAATGATTTAAAAAAACAGGTTGGTGGATTATCTATGGTGGTGGGATATGGCATAGAGGATAAGCTTATCCCCTATATGGAGGATTTTGTGCATAATTTTTATAATGTAAAAGCAATGGAAGTTGAACGAAAATTTATACAGTATGATAATGGTAATTATGATGAAGTAAATCTTTATATAAAAGGAAATAAAAATAACAATGAAGTATTTATTATAGGTGAATGCAAAGCCCAACCTGGGAAAAAAGATATTGATAGGTTTGCAAAAATGCTTGCAAGAATAAAAAATTATTATAAAAAAGAAGTATATGGATTTATCGTTGGGTATATATTCCATCCGGAAATGGAAAAGTATTGTAAAGAACGGTATGAAATTGATGTATTTAAAACGTATGAAGTTGAAAGAATAGCTTCGCAAAAAAAGAAAAAAATAAAGTAAATATAACTCATTAGTTATAAATTATATGTGTACCATTCATCGCATATGCTGCAATCAGGTTTTTGTGGAAATTTCTTTTTATAATCATTAACAAAATCTTCTCGTTGCTGGTTCCAGATAACTTCCAGGTCATCAGTTGTAATGTTGCCGCGTTTTGCTTCCCCACCTATATCCTGTTTGCAGAATGCAATAGTACCGTCGCTTAAAATATATAAATCCTGTCGCAGGTGCCAGCATGGTTTTCGCTGGAGTGGCGTTAAGTCAGAATAGCGTCTATCGGGAATGCGTCCTATGTACGTATTCTGTTTTTGCAGTATGATGGGTATTTTATGCTGTTCCCAGAAATCATAGAAACTATCTAAAAAGCTTTCCGTTTCATTTATTTTCAGTATCTGAATATAAAGATTATTATTGAGTTTGCTGTTTATATCAAGAATTTCTTTCAGTTTGAGTATATTATCATGAACTGTACTGAAATAGTCAGCATTGTGCAGCTTTTTATAGCTTTCGGCATTATGGCCATTAATATTAACTATGGTGGTTACTTTACTGGTTGCAAAAGATGCCAGCGCTGATGCGTATCCGGCATCCATCTGTATGCCGTTTGTTTCAACAACAATGGTGTGTATCAGTTCTTCGTTTATGCAAAGTTCCAGTGCCTTATAAAATTGCGGATGCTGCAACGGCTCACCACTTCCGCCAAAACACACTGAGTAGGGGGTGTTGAATATACGCATCTTTTCAAGAAGCGTTTGCAGTGTGGATAATTCCATATTGCCATGCTGAGGCGATAGTGTAGTGCGATAGCAGAATATGCAATCAATGGTACAGTGCCCACACAACTCAATTTCCACATAGGAAGGTGTTGTAAAAAGAACTTCCGGGTGGTTGTCAATGATATCCTGCAGCAATTCGTATGGTGGTGTCTGGTTATTTATGGCGATAATATTCTGCATGACAAGCCTGTCACGGCTGTTTGCGGCTCTGAAGTTTACCCTGTGCCAGCGTAAATCAGGTTCTTTATAGTACAGTTCCACATCAAACTGGTTAAGATTGTTTTTTACTATGTCGCAAAGGGAATTGGGTGACGTTGGGTTTGCAAGGGGATTTTCAAGAACTGATTTTGATATAATTTCACATGCGTACCCTGAAGGCAGGTTGTAGGAAAAGGTGAATTCAGAAAGATATTTGATATGGGTATCAAGCATTTCAGATAGAATTGAAGACTGAAAGAACGCTGCATCAGCAGGTACCTTTATGATGTGAAGTGCACCTGTCAGCGTAAATATTCTGTGCCACATTTCAGTGGTATCAGTGTTTGAATATGTAAAAACTAAATCATACTGCTTAAGTTTACCCGCATAAGACTCAGGAATACAGTAATGGATGGATTCAATGGCAGGCAGGGATTGTATTTTTTGAGCAATAATATCTGGGATAAACTGACCGTTGAATGTTAAAGGATTGTCATTGTTAATTGAGCTATCGACAAAAATTAAGGCTTGCGTGTTCACGTTATATCCTAGCTCTGCCTGTAATTTTCAAGATATATTTTTATATCGGATTGTGCCCTGCGGGTTACAATCCATTTTTTGAACTGTTCGCCCAAATTGCGTTGATACAGCATATTCAGGATTTTATTCTGAACAGTCTCGAATGATGTTGGTCGTGAATCCATTAGTTTTACAATTGCATAGCCTGTTTGCGTTTTAATAACAGTTGATATTTCACCGGGTTTTTTCATCCTGAATACAGTGTTTGCCATATATGGATCCATTTCAGCCAATGCAATCCAGCCGCTGTCGCCACCATTCTTTGCACCTGGATC
Organism: Leptospira biflexa; assembly: GCA_020721905.1. Classification (GTDB taxonomy): domain Bacteria; phylum Spirochaetota; class UBA4802; order UBA4802; family UB4802; genus UBA4802. Next base: position 20,888 of record DYLU01000049.1, read on the forward strand.
TTCAGAATATTGTAAGGCAAGTTTTTCAAAAGATTCGCCTTTTAGTATACGTTCGCGTATCTGATTTATCAAGGTATTGACACGCTTTTCCTCAGCAAAACTTGAATTTTTTGGCCGTATGACTATCTGCTTGATATACACTTCATTTCCCAATTTATTTTTATTTTCTTTATACCATTGATATGCATCATCTCGCGATGGCGGTGAAACACCTATTGCCAGCGACACAAGCATTTCGGTAAGCAGGCTCTGGCGAATTTCTTCTTTATATTCCTCAAAGCTGATTCCTTCCTTTTCCTGAATCATCTTTTTGAAAACATCCAGGGAAGGAATCTTCTGCGATTTCATAATATTGTTTATGTGCGACATTACTTTTTCATCGCTGATGATTATTGACTGTTCTTGAGCTTCCTGTTCAATGAGTACTCGTTCAATCAGGTTGTCAAGGATGGGATTCAGCTCTTCAAGCTTTTTTGGTGTTTGTTTCTTGGTAACTATCTGATAGCGACGCATAAGTTCGCTCTGGATTATGGCTGTATCATTAACAACAGCAATGACCCTGTCAAAGGTTTCCCAGGCAAAAACAGGCACCGCTGTAACAATGGTTACAATTATAATACATAGTTTTTTTATCATTGAGCTATCCTATAACGAGTTTTTCAATAGGGACATCATGCCCATTAAAGAATAATTTTTTTACATTTTGCATGGTATCAGTAATGTCCGATGCATAGAGCTCTATTGTGCCTGATGATGAATTATTTGCAAGATTTTTTTTTGTTAAAATTTCATTTACTTCTTTAGCTATTTCTTCCCCTGTATCAACTAAATCAAGCTGGGGATATACCTCATGTATGGTATCTTTAAGTATTGGGAAATGTGTACAGCCCAGGATAAGGGTTTTTAAATCCTGATCAATCATATGTTGCAGATACCGTTGTATGGTTAATCTGGTAACATCATCTTCAATCCAACCCTCTTCAATGAGTGATACCAGCAGGGTGGCATGTTGCTGAATTACTGTGATAGCGGG
>DYLU01000050.1 GCA_020721905.1 Leptospira biflexa
GATATCTTTTTTAATATCACTGCCGTCCTGCCTTGCATTCCTGAAATAATACTCCTGCAGCCTGTTTAAACTTTCTGCAATGTCATCATAGGTGGTAGCATTATTTGTTTTCATTATCCAGGCATCTTTGACACTGTTCCAATCATTTCCCAATTTTTCTTTTATAATGAAACCCTGCAACTCAACAAGAAGCCTCCCCAGTTCCTGCGGGGAATTTCCCTTCATTACATCCTGATGCCATGAGTGCTGACGTGTTTTGAAACTATCATATACATCCGACCATGGTATGGATTGTTCAAAAGCAATAATCTTTTGTTTTAACATTTCATTGGCAAAAATTGGATAACCATCAAAGAGCATAATAATAGCAATACAATATATTACCATTTTTTTGTACATGGCTTACCCTCCTTTAACCATTTCTAAATATGAAGTTGTAATAAAATCAGAAAGACCTAATTTATCAGCCAGTGCAAAGAGCCTTTTTTCAGCTTCTTCCCTATTATTGTTTATCATCTCCAGTTCAACAAATGTCCCCAAATCTTTCACATAATCACAGCAGATCGTAATTTCATTCAACAAATATACTTCACGTTTCTTCTGAACTCTTCCATACAATATAAATCCTAACTTTTGCAAAATCTCCTGCATTGCCTGGGCATCATAAATCTGTACTTCCTTTTCAAACCTAGTTTTTGTTTTACCACCCAGCTTTGGACCTTTATAGGTAAGATAGTACGCAGTATACGCCTTACGTATTCGCAAGGCTTCATCGGTTGAGCCAAAATCTCTTGCAGGATGATTAAAATAGCTATCGTCTTCTTCTTCAGTGGAAATGTATTGGCCGCCCATATCAATAATACTGTGCTTTACAGCATCTAAATCATTGCAACGTGCTTTTATTTCAACTTCCAGCATTGTTTCACCCACAAATTTATTAATGTCTTCTCAGGGGTCCGGCAATTGATATGCCATCAGGCCCAAGGAAGCGCTTGCGCTGACCATTAATCAATATATGTATTCCATCAACATTGCTAAACTGTGTTGCAGTATAAACAATCTGGTCAAGACGATTAAGCATGATGTTGCCCGCTGCTCCTTCCTCAAGCGCTCCATTGAAATTAATAAACGCAATATTATTGACTATGGAAACATCAATGACTTTAAGTTTTGGCGGGATGGCTGTCACATAGCCCTTCTTTCCTTCTAATGTTGTTGGGCCCTTAATTAATTCTTCAAGCACAGCTTTTACAGGAACCGTAGCATTTACATCACGCACAACAGGCCGCAATTCAATCTTATCAGCCCTTTCATTATAAAATAAAAAATAAACCTTTGCCCTGACAATAGCACCTTCATCTTCCTTTTTCTTTTCTTTGTGCGATAGTTCCTGTTTAGGTTTTTCTTTGCTGTCAATGTTATTACGACTATCATCAATCGTTGATTTCCTGCTTACATCATTGGTGCTGTCATTACTTTTATTCCCTTCTACAACTGTATCGTTTCTTGGAATTATCTGTTTGATGGTATCAGTTTTTACTGATAACAAAAAAATCAAACCAGCCGACAATGCCATTATTACCAGTACATAAGGCGCATGAGAAGACGTGGACGAATGTTTCTTTGAAGAAATATTCTTCTTTGCTGTTGATTTTCCGGTTTTAGCAGAATTTCTTTTTTTTGTTGCAGCCATGGTCCTCAAATAATTTTTTCATCATATAGTATATTGTACATCCATTTTTTATGGTGCAATCTATTTTAACATCCAGTAACAGCGTTTAGGCGATTCAATAACGCCATCTTTTTTAAGCTTTTCCATTATTTTATCAACTTCCTTTTTATCTAACCCTGTGATTTTGACAATTGCACTGGCATTTAAAGGTTCCTTTGATTTTTTAAATGCATCAATTACTTTCCGGGTATTATCCATAATACACCCCCTCTAAAATAGGACATACGATTTCAGTTATTGAATATTATTATTGCCCCATTTTGTAAAGTACATTTCATATGATACAAAGCATTTCTGGTTAATTATTAATATATTTGTTTTATCGTAAAAATAAATAATCCTGCTTTTTAATTATTCATAATATATACTTAAAAACAACTATATTTTTATTTTGAAAATATCCAATTTACACTATATATTTCAACAAAGGTGTTGATTACAATAATTCAATCCCTCATTAATAAGGCAGTATTACTATATGACAAAAGCTCAACCATCTCTCACTATAGAGCAGATAATGAAACAGATACAGACAGGCAACGATATTATTCGCAATAAAGCATTTGAAGAGATAATAGAATACGGAAAAGATGCCGTAGCACCTCTAATTACGTTACTTGCACATCCTGATGAGCAGATACGCGACATTGCAATATGGGCATTATGCCAGATGAAAGAATATGCAGGCCAGGCTCTTGTACAGGAACTATCGAACAAAAATCCTGTAATACGTGAATCCGCAGTTTTCTGTTTAGGGATTTGCAAAAACCCACTTGCAACTAAAGCAATCATTAGTCTTTTAAAAGATGAAAATGAAAAGGTCAGAGAAACTGCAGCATGGTCGCTGGTAAAAATTGGCTACGATGACCCTCAGACTGTACAGGACATTGTCAGCTGTTTGTATGATGATAGTATCCTGGTTAAGGATACAGCAAAGTGGATTTTAGAACATATTGGTGAGCCTGCGTTTGAACCACTATTGCAGCAATTAATGCAATCATCCGGCAACAGCACTGATATTATATCTGTCCTTGCAAAAATTGCTTCACCTAAACTTGAAAAGCTAATTAATCTTCTTACAACTACGCGCGATATTCAACAGCTGTTATACATCATCCAGTTATTAGGCCAGTTGCGCGAACCTGATGCAATACAACATCTCATACCTTTTGTCAATCATAGCAACAGGCAGATAATTATTACAACCATAGATGCATTAATAAATATTGGCGAGTTGACAATTGAACCGTTGTTTAAAAAGCTTTATGATGAAAGTATTTTTCCCGTCAATGAGATGATGCCGCTGTTAATACGATACAAAAAGTTGTCTGTGCCAAAACTCATAGAAATGATGCACTCGGATAATTTGAGCCTTTGTATTTTTGCAGCACGTTCGTTAGGTGTCATTGAGGACAAACGCGCTATTGAACCTCTTATACAAGGGCTTTCGGATTCCAACCCCCAATTTGTGGAAGCATGTGCACGTGCATTGGGTGCATTCAGTAACAGGTTAATCATCAAACCATTAACTGACTTAATACTGAATGAGGATTATCCAATTATTAAATCTAATGCAATCTATGCCCTTTCAAAAAGTATTAATTGCAATACGGCACACTGTTTGCTAATGTCTTTTTATGATGCTCCACTCATTGTAAAAAAACGTCTTATACAGCTGGCATCATTTTTCCCATCTGAAGAATCAGAAATGCTGCTGCAACAGGCACTGACTTTAGACGATGAGGATTGCAAGATGCTGGCCATACACGGGTTAAGACATATTGGCACTGAAAAATCTATAGACTGTGTACGGTTAGCAATTATAAATGAAAGTCCATTTATAAGTGATGAAGCCAGGACAGCATTAAAAGAAATAATTGAAAGAAAACAGCGCGGAAACATAAAAACACTTGATAATTATGACGATTTTATTTGAATAGTATTCAAATATTTTCTTCCTTTATGCTTATATGGAAATGCAATGCGTTGGTTAAATTAAACAAAACCTGCATTCAGGAGAGTTGCATATGAGTATGAACATCAAAGAAGTAATTTTGTATGATGCAGATTCACTGGAATACTCAGGCAAAATCCTGGTAGAAGGTTCCAGCTGGCAGTTTTGCGATGTTTCAAATGACTTCCTTTTAAAATTTACAAAGGGGATGCCGCTTAAGGCTGTCCTCCAGTGTCTTATTTCTTTTAATATTGTGTATGATATCATTGAAAAGTAAGAGAACTTTATGCAAAAGCTTTTGACTCCTGAAACCATATTAATGATCATTAAATTTCAGAAAAGTGAATTAACCGAATACCATATCTATAATCTTTTAGCTTCTCACATTAAAGACCACCATAATGCACGTATATTGAAAAAAGTAGCTGAAGATGAAAAAAAGCATTATGAGTTCTGGAAAAGCTATACCCATTCAGATGTAAAACCTGTGAGGTGGAAGATAATAAAATATTATATTATCTCACGTTTATTTGGGCTGACATTTGGCATAAAATTAATGGAACGCGGCGAGGAACAGGCTCAGGTTTCCTACAAATCATTAGAATCCATTATCCCTGAAGTAAAAAAAATAGTCAGGGACGAACATGCTCACGAAAAAGAATTATATATATTGCTTGAGGAAGAACATCTTCAGTATGTTGGCTCGGTAGTACTGGGGCTTAATGATGCACTGGTAGAACTTACAGGTACATTAGCTGGCCTTTCATTTGCGCTGGCAAACACACGGCTTATTGCCTTAGCAGGTCTTATAACCGGTGTTGCTGCTGCGTTGTCCATGGCAGCATCAGAATATCTTTCCAGCAAAGCTGAAGATGCAAACGATGCTTTCAAGTCGGCCATATACACAGGAATTGCCTATATTATTACGGTGTTGCTTTTAATCATCCCGTACTTTGTGGCAGGCCATTACTTAGCTGCTCTTGGCATCACGCTGGTAATTGCACTGCTCATAATCTTTCTTTTTAACTACTATATTGCCATTGCAAAAGATCTTGATTTCAAAAAACGTTTTTTTGAGATGGCAATAATCAGTTTAGGTGTGGCATGCATATCTTTTGTTATTGGTTTTTTTATAAAAAAATATATTGGCATTGATGTGTAACATTACGGCGACAGGCGCCTCCAATTCCACTGTTCATTTAAAAAATAGTGACATTCTAATTCACCCGCCATATCTTTTTCCTGTTGTGTTATATCAGATTCTTCAAAATCAACAGCAAATATTTCCTTAAATGAAGATGTAATAGCGTTAATAAGTTTCATAAAAATACTTTCTTTTGATTCATCTTTTAAGATTTCACTCAACGTGACAACAGGTTTTCCTTCCTGTTTTATTTTTTTAGGGTCAATAGTTAAATAGCCAGACATCTTTTTTGTATCTGTTGCTACAAGGATGGTGCCATGTTGCAGCAATTTGCCTTCTTTTCGTGTTTGTGCGCTGCCTGAGATTTTTCTATTGCCAACAACGATATCATTAATGGGGCGATACTGTGCATCCACACCTATAGCATGCAATGCATGAATAAGTGGCTGTGCAATCAATGAGTATGAATGAATAATACTACTTTTGCCAAATGGCCCCTGCAAAGGATGTACCAGACTATAGGTAAGTTCTTCATGATGAAATACTGCTCCGCCACCGGTGAACCTGCGTATAACCGGTATGCCATCCTTTTTACAAAGCTCTATATTAACCTCTTTCTGTATATCCTGAAAATATCCTATGGTTACAGTTGGCATGCTCCAACGATATAGCCGTAGCGTTGGGATTTTTGCAAGCCTCAAAATGGCACCATCAACAGCCATATTCCATGATGGTGTGCAGGCAGTATGAATAACAAGACGACAGGTACTCATGATTGCGTAAAAGCCTCCTGTATGCCCTGTGCAATGGTAGAAGCTGAAATTCCCACCATTTCTACAGTATTATTGTGAATTAGTGTAATAATATTTTGTTCAATTAATTGGGGATCAACCGGTAAGCCCAGCAGAGTGTGTTCTATATCAGCTATTGCTTCTTCCGGATATATAAAAAAATCACCTGAAATATGAATACATGAAATGATATCCCCATCAAAATCAACATCAATGTGTACTAATTTTTCTCCTGGATTTTTAAGTACAACATGAATGCTCATGAAAAAAGCTCACCTGCTCTGTATGAACTGCGCACCAGCGGTGCTGCAAGCACTCTGGTAAAACCTATTCTGCAGGCAATGTTTTCAATTTCTTTGAATTCTTCGGGTGTGTAATATTTATGCACCGGATATGCACCCCTGTGCGAAGCACAATATTGCCCAACCGTAAGTATCCTGCACCCGGCAGAATAAACCTCTTCAAGCGTTTTGATTATATCATCTAATGTTTCTCCAAATCCAATCATAAGCCCTGATTTGGCAACAAGCCCATGCTCAGTAACTATCGCCAGCACATCAAGCGAGGCCTGGTAATCCCCTTTTGGCCGTAATGTCTGGTAATAGCTTTTAACTACCTCAATGTTGTGGTTAATTACATCAGGCTGAGCATCCATTATCATGGCAAGTGAACGTTGCTGCGAAAATTTAAAATCGGGGATTAATACCTCTATTTTTGTGTTAGTGTTATTCGTCGTAGCGCGTATTGCTTCTATGGTTTTTACAAAATGCAATGCGCCGCCATCAGGCAGGTCATCACGCGTCACCGATGTGATGACCACATAATCTAAATGTAAGTTTGCCACAGCACCTGCTACATTCTGCGGTTCATTTTCATTGAGTGGTTGCGGCTGCCCCTTGTTTACAGCACAATATCTGCAGTTACGAGTGCAGACATTGCCCATGATGAGAAATGTTGCATGCCCTTTAGAAAAGCACTCACCAATATTGGGGCAGCGTGCCTCAAGGCATACAGTATGCAGACCACAGCCTGCTACATATTGTTGCACCTTTTTGTACTGCTCACCTGAAGGTATGGAAAATTTTATCCAGTCAGGTATGGTTCTTACTCTTCCCATTTCAGTACCGGTTTGCGCGCTGCCAGCACTGCATCAACTTTGCGAACTGGCGTTGTTTGAGGTGCGGCCTTGAGTATTTCAGGATTTGTGTGTGCTTCATTCTTTATTGCAATCATGGTATCCACAAATGCATCAAGTGTATCCTTATGTTCGGTTTCAGTTGGTTCAATCATCATTGCACCATGAACTATGAGTGGGAAATAAACCGTTGGTGCATGGAATCCATAATCATGAAGCCGCCTGGCAATTTCATTGGTAGTAATCCCATCTGGCATGCCCTCATCGTTTATGACAAACTCATGCATGCATATACGATTATATGGCAGATTAAAATGTTTTTGCAACTTTACACGCAGGTAGTTTGCATTGACTACGGCATGTTCGGCAACCTGTTTTAAGCCGCTGGCTCCTAACATCAATATGTATGTGTAAGCTCTGAGCATAACTAAAAAATTTCCATAGTAGCTATGCACGCGCCCAATTGATTGTGGCCTGTCATAATCAAGATAATACTGATTATCTTTTTTTGCTATCACGGGAACGGGCATAAAGTGGGTAAGTTTTTCAACAACACCTATTGGCCCTGAACCTGGCCCTCCACCGCCATGTGGTGTTGAAAATGTTTTATGTAAATTAACATGCATGATATCAAAACCTAAATCCGCAGGGCGCACTTTGCCAACAATAGCATTCAGATTTGCACCATCACAGTAAAATAATGCGCCCTTACTGTGTACTATATCTGCAATTGCCATGATATTTCTGTCAAAAAGGCCAAGCGTATTGGGACTGGTCAGCATCATAGCAGCAACATTGTCATCTATTGCAGCACGCAGTGCATGTATATCAACATCACCATTACTTGCGGAAGGTATCTCTTTTACAGTGAAGCCGCACATGGCAACTGATGCAGGATTTGTTCCATGCGCTGAATCAGGTATTAAGATGATATTTCTTTTTTCACCTTTTGTTTCAAAATATTTCTTTATAATCATGACGCTTGTAAGCTCTCCATGGGCACCGGCAGATGGCATAAGGGTAAACTGTTTCATCCCGGTAATTGCACAAAGCATCTCCTGTAACGAATACATAATCTGTAAAGATCCCTGTGACAGCTCTTCAACAGTTGCAGGGTGCTGCCGGGTCAATTGAGGCAAACCTGCAACAACATCGTTTACCTTTGGATTGTATTTCATGGTGCAACTGCCTAATGGATACATGCCATTATCAACGCCAAAGTTAAGGCTTGAAAGCTTACGGTAATGGCGCACAACATCAACCTCGCTTACATCAACAAGGTTAAGCTTTCCCCTGCACAGGTGCTCTGGGATTGGATCGTAGCTTTTAGCACCAAACTGTGGTACTGTATATTTGTTCCTGCCTTCTTTGTGGAATGAAAATATTGTTTGCATGGCGCTCACCATTATATTGTCTGCAATAATTTTACAAGTGTGTCTATATCATCTTTTGTGATGTATTCAGTTGCTGTAATCAAGAGGCAATCCAAAAGCTCAGGATAATATTCTTCAAGCGGTATCCCCAATGCAAAACCATTATCCATAAGCTTATTCCGAATATCTTTTGCATTGTTCATCTTAATGACGAATTCATTGAAAAATGGCTTATCAAAAACACGTTCATATCCCAGATCAACCAGTTTTTCCACACAGTAACTTGCTGCAGCATGGTTGGTACGTGCAAGCTCTCCAAGCCTGTTACCTGTAAGGCTAAGGTATATTGTTGCCCGCAATGCACACAATCCTTCATTGGTACATATATTTGATGTGGCACGTTCCCTGCGTATATGCTGTTCCCGCGTTTGCAGAGTCATTACATAACATTCCTTTCCATCTTCATCAACCGTTTTGCCAATAAGCCTTCCGGGAATGGTGCGCATAAACTCTTTTTTGCAGGCAAGTATCCCTAAAAGTGGTCCTCCGCAGGCAGGGTAGTTGCCAAATGACTGGCCTTCGCCGCAAGCAATATCGGCACCACATTCACTAGGGCTTTTTAACAGCCCTAAACTCATTGCTTCAGTAATTGTTACAATACACAATGCTTTATGTTCATGTGCAATGTGTGCTGTTTTTTCAATGTCTTCAATCACACCAAAGAAGTTGGGGCTCTGCACAACAACACAGGCAACAGTATCGTTTATTATGTGCGATAGTTCATTATAATCAGTTGTTCCATCTTTGTAAGGAACTATCTCCAATGAAACATCCGATGCCCATGCATACGTAGCAAGCACCTGACGGTAATGGGGATGAACTGCAGCCGAACATAAAACTTTGTTTTTTTTGGTGATACGTACAGCCATGAGTACCGCTTCAGCCAGCGCTGTTGCGCCATCATACATGCTGGCATTGGCTATATCCATGCCAGTGAGTCTGCACATATACGTTTGAAATTCAAATATTGCCGCCAGTGTCCCCTGGCTTACCTCAGGCTGATAAGGGGTATACGCTGTGTAAAATTCAGAACGCGATGACAGATGATCTACAACCGCAGGCACATAGTGATTATATATGCCGCCGCCTACAAGCGAACACACCTGTTTATTGGTACTGGCAATTTGCAGTATGGAATGTAATGCTTCCTGTTCGGACAATGGTGCTGGTAATTGAATATCCGGATTTTTTACGTGCGATGGTATATCAACAAAAAGGTCCTCTACAGCATTGACACCAATCTCATGACACATCAACCTGATATCTTCATCGCTGTTTGGTAAAAAGCTCATAACTACTCTCCTGAAGCAACATGCTCAGCATACTGCGCTGCATCCATGAGTTCATCAAGCTCATGTTTATCTTTAATATCCATCTTAAATATCCAGCCTTTGCCAAATGGGTCGCTGTTCAGTAAATCCGGTGAATCTTCAAGAGTTTTGTTTACTTCAATTATACGCCCGCTTACCGGCGCATATACATCGCTCACCGCTTTTACTGACTCAACTACTGCAACCTGTTCACCACTCTTTACCTCAATGCCCACTTCAGGTAATTCCACAAATACGATATCAGTCAGCAATTCCTGTGCATGATCGGTAATACCGCAAATACCGGTGTAATCATCCTGTGCATCAATCCATTCATGTGTTTTAGTGTACTTCAGATTTTCCGGGATGTTGCTCATTGTTATGCTCCTTTGTGAAAAATTATAATCTTCATGTCATTTTACAATCCCGATTCCGGGAAAGAAAATCATTATCTTTAGTATAAAAGATCTCTTTTCATTTTGGTCATCAAAATAATGTTGTTGCTATATCCACCTTTTATACTGACATGATAATTCCAATAGTTACCCGCCCTGAACGGGCAATGGGTTACTTGTCATTGCATTTACTGAAATTTTTTGCCTGAATATTTGTAAAATGGGCGCTTTACTACCTTTGCAGGGCTTATTTTATCCCTGATAACTATCGCCACCTCATCCCCTGCTGAAACAACGCCACTTGTTACCAGTGCCATTGCTATGCCTTTTTTAAATACAGGCGAAAAACCACCGCTTGTAATGTATCCAATATCCTGATTATTATACAGCACTTGGTACTGGCTTCGTGGTATTGCCTTATCAAGCATTTCTAAACAGATTATCTGTCGTGGTGCACCTTGTGCCTTTTGCTTTTCAATAATATCTCTGGCAATATACTCAGATTGTGCACTTACTACAAAACCAATACCGCCTTCTACAGGTGTTATGGTATCGGTTAATTCGTGTCCATACAATGAATAGCATGACTCCAAACGCAATGTGTCCCGTGCACCAAGCCCTGCTGGTTTCAACCCATACTCTTTGCCAGCTTCAAGCAAATCATTCCATAAGCCAGAAGCAACATTATTAATACAGAAAAGCTCATAGCCAAACTCACCGGTATATCCGGTTTGTGATATAAGCACCGGCTGACCCTTGTAAGTACCGGTAAAAAAGTAAAAACGCTTTAATCCTTCAAGCCTGTCATCTTTAATAATCTTTTGTAGTATTGCATACGATTGAGGACCCTGAATATCGATCTTTGCTGTAGCAGCCGATACATCCTGTATAGCAACATTTGTTTTGCAGTTCTGCATAAGCCACTGAATGTCTTTTTCGGTTGTTGCTGCGTTCACAACCAGATAATACTCATTGTCAGACAACATAAAGATAAAAAGATCATCAATAACTCCACCCTGTTCATTTAAAAAACAGGTATACACCGATTTCCCTTTTTCAAGCTTCCCCATATCAGTAGGGATAAGCCTTTGCAGTGATGTTCGCGCTCCCCTTCCTTTAATTACGATTTCACCCATATGTGATACATCAAAGAGGCCTGCAGCTTCACGAACTGCCATATGCTCTTCAATGATTGAAGAATACATTACCGGAAGTTCCCATCCGGCAAATTCAACCATCTTGCCGCCCAACCTTATATGATCATCATATAGAAATGTTTTTTGTGCTGTCATTTTATTCTCCGTTTTGCAAATTCACATGCTTTAAATACTATATCATGTACCTCGCTGACTGCCGGGCAATAAGCCATTTCAAACTGCAGTATATCATCAAGTGTTAATCCATGTTCTATAGCCAGGCTTATAATATTTATTCGTGCTGCTGCCCCACTTCCTATTGCCTGCGCACCTAATACTTTACCCGTTGTATCACACAATACCTTGAAAGTCAAACGTTCATTTTTGGGAAAATATTCTGGCTTTACTGTAGCACTAATTTTTCCCCCTATCACAGAAAAACCTCTTTCCTGTGCAACCTGTGTTGAAAATCCTGTTGCAGCTATTTCAAGTTCCCCAACCTTTGTTACAAACGTGCCTGCAGTTCCTTTATAGGCTGAATGCAATCCCATAGCATGTTCGGCAGCAACAATCCCCTGTTTATATGCTGATGTTGCTAATTTCACAGGAAAAGGTTTTTTATCAATCACTGACCAGTTCTGTATACAATCCCCTGCTGCATATATAGAAGGTTGCACTTCCAGATGTTCATTGACAATTACTCCCCATCTTCCTGTTTCAAATGACGAATTAATTGCCCAATCACAGTTAGCAGCGAAACCGGTTGCAACAATGATAACGTCAGCAGTATATTCTTTTTCCGGTGTTCTAATGCCAAATTCATTGCCGCGCTTTTCTATTGCTGTGACCGGGGAATGTGTCAGCACTTCAATATGCTGATTGGCACAGTACTCTGCTGCAAGCTGGGCCATATCACTGTCAATTGCTTGCGGCAATACCTCTTTTGCTTCAATAACGCTAACTGTAAGGCCATACGTTTTCAGTGCATAGGCAACCTCTATGCCTATAGCACCTGCACCAATAACTATTGCCCCGACCTTTCCCTGCATATCATTTTTTATCCGCTTCAAATCATCAATGTTACTTAATGTATATACACCTTTGTTTACAAAGCATTCAATATCGGCAATTGGTGGTAACTGGGGCTTATAACCGGTACACAATATAACCGTATCATACGGCAGTGTGAATTTTTTGTCACCGTTGTGTACCACTATTTCTTTTTTTAAAGCATCAATGCCGTGAACAATACCCTTTACTTTTTCCACATTCATTCTGGAAAGAAATATATCCTGTTGTAAATCGTGTTCATTGACCGTGCCTTCAAGAGCATACGGCAACCCACAGGGATGGACAATATCTTTGTCTTTGGGGTCTATCACAACAACATGAGCTTTAGGATTAATCCGTTTGATGGTAACCAGCGCGGCATAGCCTGCTGAACCCAATCCGGCAATGATTATCTTTTTTTGTTCCATTTGATGATTCTCACATTAAAAAAAATTATACCAATAACTATCGCATACCTGTCTAATAAAAAAAACATACCATGAAAATTAAGGAAACAGTATAATATATACAGAGAATGGGAAAACAATTTTTTTATAGTGTAATTTGTACGCTTCTATTCGTCAATAAAAATTATTCCAATTTATACCTTAAATTCCTGCACCATAATTTCCAACTTTTCAGTCAAACTATTTATCCCGATAACTATCGCATTGATATCTTTAACAAGTTGCGATAGCTCATCGGAAACAGTGTTTATGCTTTGTAATGTAGTGCCTGCATCGGCAATGAGCTTAGACTGATCCTGTGATGATTGTGAAATACTTGTTATTAACACATGAAACTTCTGAGCAAGATTCACAAGATGGCTCATCTCATTTTTCATACTGGCAATCAGTGCAGAAGAGGTTTCAACTTCCCTGTTAACTTCAGACATGGCCTGTGCTGTGCTGGATATATCCGTAATTACCTGTTCGGTCATACTGGATATCTCCCTGGTGGCTCTGCTTGTGCGATCCGCCAGTTTGCTGACTTCATCTGAAACAACAGCAAATCCACGACCATGCTCTCCCGCCCGTGCTGCCTCGATGGCTGCATTCAATGCTAAAAGGTTGGTCTGATCAGCTATCTCCTCAATTGCTTCGGCTATTTCGTAAATTCTTTTGCTGGATTGGCTCAATGATGCTACCTCCTGTGAAGAAACTTTTACCACCTGCCCTATCCTGTCCATACCTTCAATTGCCTGTTCCATTAATCTGCTGCTGCCGGTGGCAGTATTGATAGCATCATCTGCTAATTTCTGTATATCTTCTGATTCACGCGCATTCTTTTTAAACCATTGTGTCATGGAATGGATAAAGCCTGACGCTTTACCTGCCACATCAAGCTGTACATTCACACCTTTCTGAATTGCATCGGCACTTTGTTTGATTCTGTTACTGAACTGTGTAAGGGACAGCGATAGCTCCTTAAACTGCTGCATTGCCTGTCTTAAGTTTGCAACCATGACACTGAATGACCGCTCAAGTGCTCCTGCAGCTCCATCAGATACTGCAGCGATAGTTACCGTGAGGTCACCCCGTGCAATAACAGCTGCAATATTGGCAAGTGCCTGTATTTCATCAACCTGAGCATTAGTAAGTTTAGCCCGTAAATCAAACTCACTTTTTAATTGTTTAAACCGTAAAAAGCTGAAGCTTGCCGTAATAATGACCGTTGATATCATAAAAAATAGATTATTAATCATGTAGATATAAGCTGCTGATTGGGATGCGACAAGATTAAGACCTACGTACATACACACCACAGCACATCCGTTAATTAAAGAATGGATAAACGGCCATGGGATTAACAAATTGACAGCAATAATTACCAGATTAAGCCCTGCATAATACCCGGATGAAAATCCACCTAAATCTACTGTCATAAGCGCAATGACAAATCCGGTATTTAATGCTGATATATAACCATGAATAAAATTGAATCTGCCCGGTTTTGATATTCTTAGTATTACATATTGTATAATTAATAATGCTGTTGAAACAATTCTATATGCAACAAAACGAGGGAATAACTCATGTGGTGTAATTACATAATCAAGTATCAAAAAACCAGGAACTAAAATTGAACCAAGCAATATCAGCGTTTTGAGCCATGAATAGATAAGATCATTAATGTAAACAGTAAAGCTATCACCGGAACTGGTATCCATATGGCGCCCTCACCATGATATTTTATAAAAGTAAGTTTTTCATTAAAACCAATAAGATCTCTTGTGTGGAATAGAATAATTACGTTGTTGTCATTCCATTCCTGATTACATCTTTCAATTTCATAATAGATTCTATGACCAACTATTCATTGGTTGTCAGTATACTCATTCTTGCAAATATCACGCTACATTATATGCATACGTATAACTATACATATGTATAGTATGACACAACTACCCCTGATACAATATTTTTTGATACTATCAAATTAATCAAAAATCAACATTTTTTTTAACTGACATTTACCTCAAACCTTTTATATTCAGTAACCCTGCAGTGCGCATACCGTGTTGGTACAGGTATGCGATAGTTACCGGTACACTGCATCATGATATCAGCTGCTTCATCAATACCAATCCTATGTCCCGGCGATACGAATACCGGCTTAACATGTGAGCGAGTACGCAATACCACACCAATAATCTCCTCGTTATCATACAGATATGCTCGTGAGCCCCTATCTGGTTCTGGTTCAGAGTATGTACCGAACAATCGTGATTTTGCACACCCAATAGATGGAATGTCCAGCAACACACCAATATGGCTGGCAATACCAAAACGGCGTGGGTGGGCAATACCCTGCCCGTCAAAGACCAGAACATCAGGTTTTATGGACAACCTTTCATAGGCTTTCATCACCAGTGGCCCTTCCCTGAATGACAGAAGCCCCGGAACATAAGGAAAATTAATGGTGTCAGAGCTAAAAACCTCCTCACATAACTCCAATGCAGGAAAGCTAAACACAGCAATGATGCAATACCCCGTGCCATCCGGGGTCAGAGCAATATCAATCCCTGCTATATAGTTTATTTTTTCAGGTTTCCCTTTAATGATAGCGTTACCGGCAAGATTTTTTTGTATAGCAATAGCTTCCTGAACACTGCATTCCCACTGTATACTCATTGCTCTGACCCCGCTTTGATGATAATACATAATACCGGTATAATGTCAATACTATTGAAGTAATTATTGGATACCATGTCCCGGAAAATTTTTCTATAACAGCATAAAATATTATTGTCATATAATTAGCTATATGTTTTAATCATGAAAGATTTTTACAGGGCAACAGTTACCATGAAAACAAAGCGCATTCAATATACCATGTTTAATACCCCCATAGTGAAACATATACTTAGTGCTCTTGCATGTATATTAAGGACATTGTTAGGTTGGAAAAAAGCAGGGACACTTCCAGATGCCCCAAAATATTTAGCTATACTTGCATTTCATACTTCTAACTGGGATGTATTTTATGGTGTTTTGATAGCCTTTGGGTTTAATGTTGATATCTATTTCATGGCAAAAAATCAACTTTTCCGCTTCCCATTTGCACCGCTGGTACGTTTTTTAGGTGGCATACCCATTGACCGCTCAGTATCAAGTAATACTGTTCAGGCAACAATTGATATATATAACAAGCATGAAAAATTTGCAATAGCATTGGCTCCTGAGGGTACCCGTAAAAAAGTTAACCGCTGGAAAACCGGCTTTTATCATATTGCTGTTGGTGCTAATATTCCGATAGTTCTGGCATTTTTAGATTACAAATCAAAATCCGGTGGTGTAGGTGCTGTAGTATACCCAACAGGCAATATAAAAGCTGACTTTCAGATAATAAGAGACTTCTATAAAAATGTACATGCACGTTATCCCCAATTAGCTTCATTGCCTCAGGAAGAGTAAACGTATTAACGGTTTTCCTGAATTCATTGAAGTTACAACAACAAGAAACTCCCTGCTGCTGTCTTTAAATATTTCATGCAGGTTCAGGCGATAGTTTCTGATAGTAATGTCCCATAGCCAGTCCAGATCCATAACATTTCCCCAAAAAATCCTGAAAGGATTTATAAACCTCCATGATGCCGACCAGTTTTCCATTATATAAAAATTACGCTCATATTGCCTGCCAAGGAAAGATGCTAAATTACATGCACCAGCTGAAACACCAATATATAAATCAAACTCTGTAAAGCGCTTCATTCCCATTGCAAACAGCACGCCCGCAGAAAAAACGCCGCGCATCCCCCCACCCTCAACGATAAGTGCTTTTTTACCGCGCGGCTTTACTTTGGCATTATGGATGTAAATTGATGGATGTATTTGCATTGCTTTATGCTTCCGGAACACCCGTAAAGATTGATGGCTTGGCCCGCAATACAACCCCGTTTTCATGACGGATACCCTGTATAATCCCTGAATATTTTTCAAATTCCACTGTCAGGAAAAATTGTGCTGATAGCACCTTGCCATAATAAAAGGCTATTTCAGAATTATCTTCTAAACCTGCTGGAATCTTACTATATGTATAACCATCTGCCAGTAACTGCAACTTCCGGATTGCAATGGTCATTGAATTCAGGTGTAGTATTCCATGCGTAAGTATTCGGAAGGCTTGCTGTAACATTGTTGCAACACTCAGGGCAAAAGCTGTATCCTTTGCAGCAAGTACTTCAATGAGGGAATCCATTTCAGCAATAGCAATTTTTACCTGATTAATAATATTATCAGGAACTATCGCCCGCGCTTTTTTCATAACATCATTGGCATAGTCTTTATATGCATTGTACCGCTGGCGCTTTTCATCTGACAAAATCTTTCGTATGGTCAGGTCTATTGACTGAATGCCATTAGTACCTTCATAGATAGAAAGAATTTTGGAATCGCGGGCATACTGTTCAACAGGATACTCGCCACAATACCCATACCCACCATACACCTGAACAGCTTCAGCTGTAATAAACCACGAAAGGTCGGTATTACCTGCCTTACAGATAGGAATTAAAAACTCAACCAGTGCATGTGCCTTTTTACCAGTTGCATCATTGCGTACACGTGAAATATCAATATGATATGCAATCAACGCAACAAGCATACGCATAGCTTCAACATGTGATTTCATCCACAACAGCATCCGCTTAACATCAGGATGTCCAATAATTGTAGGTTCATTTTTTGAAATTGTTTTTCCCTGAATACGTGATTTTGCATACCAAACTGCATGCATATACGCTGCACTGGAAACACCTAACCCCTCCAATCCCACATCAAGCCGTGCTTCATTCATCATGTGGAACATGTTCTTAATGCCATCACGTTCTTTGCCCACAATATATCCAACGCAACTGTCATTATCACCAAAGCTAAGTGTACAGGTTGCCGATCCTTTTATGCCCATCTTGTGCTCTACGCCGGTACAAATCACATCATTGTGTTTTCCTAAAGACCCATCCTGATTAACCAGAATTTTTGGTACCAGAAAAAGTGATAACCCCTTTGTTCCTTCCGGATCACCATCAATACGTGCAAGCACCATGTGTATAATATTTTCATAAAGATCATTTTCACCTGAAGATATAAATATCTTCTGACCTTTTATACGAAAGGTTCCATCAGGTTGTTTATATGCTTTTGTCTTAATAGCACCAACATCAGAACCCGCTTCCGGTTCGGTTAGGCACATGGTACCTCCCCATCGCCCGGAAACCATATTAGCCAGAAATACATTCTTTTGCTCCTCAGAACCAAAAATTCGTACCAGATTGGTTGCTCCATTTGACAGCGTGATATATATGGTGAACGCAATACTGGCAGCTAAAAAGTATTCCAATGTGGAACGATACATCATCTCGGGCATACCCATACCGCCCGCTATTACAGGCTGTACCAAACCGGTAAATCCTGCATTGCAAAAGGCCTGCATTGCTTTTTTATAAGCTTCAGGGACTTTAACCGTATGATTGGTGGGATTAAAGACAATACCTTCTTTATCACCAATGGCATTTGCCGGATATACTTCTTCCATTGCTATTTGTTCAGCAAGATCCAGCACGGCTTCATAGGTATCTCTATCAAATTCTTTATAGAAATCATATTGTGAAAGGCTTAACACATCAAACATTTCAAATAAAACAAATCTTATGTCACGTGAATCCACTAACAGATT
Organism: Leptospira biflexa; assembly: GCA_020721905.1. Taxonomy (GTDB): domain Bacteria; phylum Spirochaetota; class UBA4802; order UBA4802; family UB4802; genus UBA4802. The sequence continues at coordinate 18,258 of DYLU01000050.1, forward strand.
TGGCCGCATACCAATCCCCCTTTTGTTTTATATACGTTCAATAACAACAGCTGTCCCCATACCACCGCCAGCACATAAAGTGGCAAGACCGTACTGTACCAGCCTTTGCTTCATTTCATGCAGTAATGTTACTATTAATCGAACTCCTGTTGCTCCCACAGGATGTCCTAAAGAAATGCCACTGCCATTGACATTGGTTATATCGCGGTTTAGTCCTAATTCCTTTTCACAGGCCAGATATTGTGCAGCAAAAGCTTCATTGAGTTCAATAAGGTGTATGTTATTCAAGGTTAGTCCTGCTTTTGCTAAAGCTTTTCTGCTTGCTGGAACAGGACCAATACCCATAATATCAGGATCAACTCCAGCGGTTGCCGTAGATACAATCCTGCCTGTAATTGGAACTTTTAATTCCTTGGCTTTCTTTGCTGACATAAGTATAACCCCAGCAGAACCATCATTTATACCTGAAGCATTTCCTGCAGTTACAGTTCCATCATCTTTAAACGCCGGTTTTAATGCCGCCAGTTTTTCTATGGTAACATCGCGGCGTGGATGTTCATCAGTGTCAGCAATGGTTGTTCCCTTCTGCCCTTTTACTTCAACAGGAACTATCTCCTCTTTAAAATATCCTTTATCAATTGCCTCAACAGCTCTTTTGTGAGAAAGCAACGCAAGTTCATCCTGTTTTTGACGGGAAATATTATATTTTAAGGCAAGGTTCTCAGCGGTAATACCCATTGCTGGTCCAATACCTAAATTGGTTAATGAATCCCACATTGAATCACGTATTTCAGCATGACCAAGACGTGTTCCAAATCGCATCGCTTCAATGGTATACTGTGCTTTGCTCATACTGTCGGTACCACCAGCCATGATGCAATCAGCTTCACCAGCTTTGATCTGATAAAATGCAAGCTGAACCGCTGACATCGATGATGTACAGTTCCTGTGGACGGTTATTCCCGGTATTGTGACAGGCAAACCTGCTTTAACCAGAGCCACCCGTGCCAGATTATTTTCACCATTAGTCTTCTGATAATTACATCCCCATATACAATCATCTATGATATCAGGATTAATATCTGACCTTTTTATCAATTCCTGCATAATGGAAATAGTTAAATCCAATGCATTGGTATTTGCATACATACCACCAAACTTCCCAATTGCAGTACGGCACGCTGCTACTATGACAACATCGTCATCGTTCATACAAAATCCTCCTAACATCCTTTAAATTCAGGTCTGCGCTTTTCCATGAAAGCCTTCATCCCTTCTTTCTGGTCATGTGTTGAAAATAACATGGCAAAAGCCACTGCTTCATACTCAAGGCCTTCCTGTAAGGAACTATCTACCCCCATTTGTATTGCTTTTTTAGCTGAAATAAGTGCAAGTTTTGGATGTTGTATGATTTTTTTTGCAAAAGAACAAGCTTCTTCAACCGGACAACTATCGGTAACCCTGTCACATAAACCCCAGCTTAATGCTTGAGCTGAATCTATAAATTCGCCGCTGAAGATCATTTCTTTTGCCCTGCTCAATCCAATAAGACGCGGCAGGCGCTGGGTACCACCTGCTCCGGGGATTATACCTAACTTGATTTCGGGGAGTCCCAGCTTTGCATTTGAATGGCAGACTCTAAAATCGCACGCCAGAGCAAGTTCCAGTCCACCACCCAGTGCATATCCATTAATTGCAGCAAATGTAGGAATACTCAGATTTTCTATAAATGAATAGCAATCGTTAAAGCTGTGCGATAAAACCTGGAAAGGGGTTTGGGGTAACATTTCATCGATATCTGCACCGGCAGCAAAATGTTTGCCCATGCCGGCTATAATAAGTGCTCTGACCCCTGAATCGCAAAGTGTTTTTATTTTTTGCCACAGCTCATCAATAACTGACCTGTTGAGAGCATTTAAAACCTCTGGTCTATTTATATACACAAATCCCATTGATTCTTTGATTTCAACAGAAATATACTCCTGCATATCCATTACTCCTTTATAAATGATCTGAAACTACCATCTGTGAGTTCGGGCTCAGGTGTTATGTAGGAGAGATTATATGTTTTACTTAACCATTCCAAACGGTGCGAAAGCTCTTTATGATCCAACTTTGCTGCTGTTTTAAATGGTCCTGGCTGATTCATTCCTGCCTCCTGCCCTCTATCAATATCAAGAGCACTTTCGGCTACCTTTTCCTTTACAACACGAATGGATTCATTAAGTACGACAGCAAGCGGGTCTATTGGTTTGATGATGTCTGTTGTTTGGGTTGTATCGATAATAGCTTTTCCGTCTTTCCATTCATAAATACCTTTACCGCTTTTCATCCCTAATTCATTTTTTGCCATACGCTCACTAATAAACTTCCCCGGTTCCCATTCCGGTGACAGAGTTTTTTTATAATACTGCATTACATTATAAATAACATCCAGACCAACAAAATCCATTAGTTCAAAAGGGCCCATTTTTGCGCCATGGTTTTTCATCAATGTGTCTATGCTGTCAGGTTTAATGTTTCCTTCATCTAGAATTGCGCTCCACAAAGGTTGTAATGGAGCATTTATCCTGTTTACAATAAATCCAGGTCTATCGCGTAAAACCTTAATAGCCACTTTTCCTAACATTGTCCCCAAATCCATAAGTGTGGCGATAGTGTCATGTGATGTTTCTTTGCCATAAATGACCTCAACAAGACGCATACGATTGACTGGATTAAAAAAATGAAACCCTGCAAAACGATGCGGCTCTGACACTACTTGTGCCAGCTCAGTAATACTTAATGAAGACGTATTACTGGCAATTATTGCGTCTTTTGGAGCATGGTCCGATATCATTTTAAAAATATTTTTCTTAAGATCCATTAGCTCTGGAACCGCTTCGATAATACAATCAGCATCGCTAACCGAATTAGCAATACTGGTGGATGTTCTGAGATTATTCAGCGCCCTATCTTTTGCTTCTTCAGTTAACTTTTCCTTGCTAATAAGAAAATTAAGATTTGATTCAATTTTTTGTACTGCTTTGTCTAATAATTTATTGTTGATATCCACCATTGCAACAGAATATCCAGCAATAATATGAATCTCAGCTATTCCATTACCCATTGCACCTGAGCCTATAACAGTTACTTTTTGTATTGCTCTGACACCCATAATGTTTTTATCATTCCTCCTTATAAAACAATCATAAAGATCACTTAGTTAATGAATAACCATTAATTTCCATATGAATTTTTGTCAATCATTTTGAATTTTTTTGTGTTATGTATAACATATAATGAAAATTTATCTTATTGATTTGCTCTGACACCATTAGGGCGATAGTTACTGATGATTATTCTTTTGCCTGGGTATTGTATGTTTTCTTCTTTTGCACATCCTTTTGCTCTGACACCGCATAATGCAGAGTGCACTTACTTTCGTTTAATTTTTATTACAGGCTTGATATGGACTGAAATTAATGTTTCCTATAGAATGCTAAACATCCTTTTGCCTGACACCAGCGCTATCATCTTAAATTGCATATCATTTTTTTTGATTTTGTTGCTTCCATTTATGTACGGTAACTCTACCAGGGTGATATAACTTTGCTGGCTCTGACACCT
>DYLU01000051.1 GCA_020721905.1 Leptospira biflexa
AATTTTTAGCATTTTTTAATTGCGACTGCTCAAAACATTTACATTTCCATCTTCTTGTGTAAAGAAATATTGTATAAATAAATTATTTTGATTATAATAATTTTCTTGCCAAAATGGATAAAATAATTTACTTTGTAAAATTGGTTGACGAATAAATTAATTATTAAGAGCTGTGTTGTAAACAAAAGCTATTAATGGAGTATAACAATGGTAACAGCAACTGCAAAAAAACATCATAAGGATACATTTGAAAAAATATCACCCCAAAAGCGTGAACGGATAATTAGAATTGCAACTCAAGAATTTGCCAAAAATGGTTTCAAAGGTGCTAATATCAATATTATAGCAAAAAAAGCAGGCATCAGTATTGGTTCAATGTACAATTACTTTGAAAGCAAAGAAGATCTTTTGCTTACTGTAATTAATGAGGCGTATAAGCTGCTTGAAAAGGTTTTGGGATCAGTTAGTCTTGAAAATAAGAATTTCTATGAAAAAATAGAAGAACTGGTTAAAGCAGCCCAGAAATTTGCACGCGAATACCCTGAAATACATCAGGTTTACCTTGATATAACGTCAGAAGGACTTTCGCATCTGACTCCGCGTCTTTCAAAAACCATTGAATATATTACCATTGAATTTTATCGTCATGAATTAGAAGCAGCTAAAAGAGAGGGCATAGTGCGACAGGATGTGGATATTAACGTTGCTTCATTGTGTATAGATAATATTCTGGTGTTGACCCAATTTTCATATACTTCTGAATATTTTAAAGAACGTCTCAAACTTTTTATTGGCCCTGATGCTTTGAATGATGATGAACGAATTGTGAAAGGTGTTATGGATTTTATTAAAAATGCTATGATGCCAAAATAAAAAAAATATGCAAGAATTAATTACTATTCATACATTGTTAAAAGGTTAAATGCTAATGAAAAAGAAAAATGTTAATATCATTGAAGTACGCAGGAATCAGTTGACCAGAGCTGCCTATAAGGTGGTCAGTAGAAAAGGTTATTATAATTTTACTGTGCGTGATATTGCAAAAGAAGCAGGGTTGTCTACAGGTCTGGTCCATTATTATTTTAAAAACAAGGATGACCTGTTGGTGTCGGTGTTGCGTGTTATGAATGAAAATTTAAGCTTCTATTTATCAAAGGCATTGGAACAGATACATGATCCAAAAGAAAAATTAATTATTTTTATGGATGAAGCTTTTCATCTGGTTGAGCGCGAAAAGGAATATTTTCATGTATTAATTGATTTCTGGACACAGATTAATCATAATGAACGAATGCGTAAAGCTAATGTTAAACTATATCAGAGCTATCGCGCCGAATGTTCCAAAATAATAAAGGAAGGTATTGAAAAAAAAGTTTTTAAAGATGTTGATGTTGAATATACAGCAACAATGATAGTGGCTTTTGTACAGGGGCTTATCATACAATATATTATCGATCCCAATGCCTTTGATTATTCAGAATACAATAAAAAAATAAAAGAACAGATAATTGAAAATCTTATACGATAGCATAAGTAATTAATTTGACACCACTGCCTTACAGTGATATATATACTACTAAATTGGTATTGATTTTACGGGTCACTAATGGTATGCAATATGTATAATGAATTATCAGAAAACGGCGATTATCAAAAGCATCTGGAACACGTTGTAAAGACATTATGCCAACCTGATTCCTATAAAAAAGTATATCACCGTACCAATCATGATGTTCCCATGCCTTCCATACTTCAACTGGCAGAAATTGTAGAGGAATGTAAGATGGTACTGTTTCCAGGCTATTTTGGTAATTCTGAGATTACCCCACAAAACATGCAGTATTATGTAGGTTCAGCTATAGATAGTATTGCGCGGAAACTAACCGAGCAGATAAAACGCGGGTACTGTTTCTCATGTACTGGGATTGAAGTCCTTGATTGCATGGAATGTGAGCATAAATCAAGAAGAATAATGTTTCAGTTTCTTGATGCTATACCTCAGATACGGCGTATGCTCTCACTTGATGTACAGGCAGCTTATGAAGGCGACCCTGCTGCCAAAAGCCATGGTGAAACCATATTCTGCTATCCAAGCATAATGGCAATGATTAATTACAGAATTGCTCATGCCCTGTATGTCCTGGATGTGCCACTCATTCCGCGTATCATTTCTGAAATGGCACATTCTGCAACCGGTATTGATATTCATCCAGGAGCTACCATTGGTGAAAAATTTTTCATAGACCACGGAACAGGTGTTGTCATAGGTGAAACCACGATTATTGCCAACAATGTACGCATCTATCAGGGTGTAACGTTAGGTGCAAAAAGCTTCCCGCTTGATGAAAACGGAAATCCCATGAAAGGAATACCGCGTCACCCAATTGTTGAAGATGATGTAATAATATATTCAGGGGCAACCATCTTGGGCAGAGTGACCATTGGCAAGGGGTCAGTTATAGGCGGTAATGTATGGTTAACTGAAAGTATTCCACCAGGGACTCATGTGCTTCAGCAAAAGCCAATGGAGATGATTTTTGAAAATGGCGGTGGTATATAAAATAATTGAGATTACCAAATGACAATTTTAGTTACTGATATAGAAAATGGTTTTTATTATTTCATACTACCTATCAGCAGCCCTATGTGTTCTTTCCCTTTTGACCAGTGCCAGTTATTACGGGCATTGAAATACAGATACAAATTTTTTTTATCAACCAGTTTTAAATCAAATGCATAAACATGGCTTCGTTTATATGAACCTTCTTTGATATCAGGTTTCAACAACGGGTTTTTCATTAACAGGGTGTAGTATATGCCATCTTTTGATGAGTACACTAAAATAGCTGAACCAGACTGATTTATAGTATAATCCCAGTAAATCCCGTTCTGCAATCCAATAAAACCATCATCCATTTTCAGGGCTTTAAATGATCCACACCCAATATTGCACCATCGGTTATATTGTGATGGCTCCATGATTGGGCGGGGAAGGCTTTGAAAAGGTCCTGCAGGATTGGAAGATTGCGCCAGCCCAATATACAGTGGTTCATTAAAACCGCAATCCTGAATGTGTGTTAATGCAGCGCTGTAATAAAGAAAATATGATTGCTTGTTTTTAAGCAGACAGGGATTGCTGACAGATTCCCCATATTCATTGCTATGCCAGGGCAATGAAGGTGTTAACATTGCTTGTTCATCACTCCAGGAATACAAATCATGTGAAGAACGCATTGCAATATATGAATACCATTTATGTGGCAGCCATGAATACCATAAAATGTATGGTTTAATCTTTTCGTAGTACAAATAGTACGTGTTATCTTCATAATAAAGAAAAGCACGCATAGCATTGCGAATAGTGTGCCCCCGCATCCGGGTATACTGGATGCCATCATCTGAAACAAAATGGTGTATCCCCATCAGGGAATGTGCAAATAAATGCCATTTGCCATCAGGCGACTGAAGGGGTGGTACAAACGTTGGATCGGCAATTATCGGCGATGGGAAGGGTGGGGCTATAATGGGATTGCCTTCATATTCATTAAACGTAAGGTGCAAAAAATCTTTTATTCTCATAGCATACTCTTTTATTTGGACTTGAGTGCTTTTTCAGTAACTATCGCCACAAAAAATATACTTAATTTAACAATGTTTACTAATTGTACATAATATACACATAATACGTCAAGCCTTATTGTTGACATTTTAAAATAAAGTTTTTGACTTTTTGTAATTTATATGTTTTGTGTTCATAACAACAGTGTGGTTTATGAAACCGATAGTTACTATAATAATTTTGCTATATGCTGCAATAGCTTTAACCGCCTGCACAGGTTCAGTGGATGTTGTGCAATCACTTGAAGGTGCGTGGCAGTTGACAACAACCAGTAATGATAAGTACTTTAATACAGTATCAACCAATAGCGTTCCTGTTACCTTGCCAATTGTTATAAGCCTTCCTCACACACTGAAAGACACAAAGACAGGGAATAGTATCATATTGGCTGAAAGTGGTTATGTGTGGATTCAGAAAGAGTTTATGCTCAATGCTGTACCTGCACATGATCTGGCGCTTCAGATTGGTGAGGTAATGAATGCTGATAGAGCATATTGCAATGGAGTACTAATAGGTTCATCAGGAAGATTCCCCCCGCATTTTAAATCAGCGTGGAATCAGTTCAGGCATTATACAATACCTTCTGAGATATTGCACAAAGGCAAAAACCTTTTATCTATAAAAATATACTATGATGCTGAATTCTGGATAAACGAACCTATCAGACTGGTTAGCGATAGTTCCGGTAAAGTGGCTTTTGATTTAATTAACTTTATGCGCGTACATCTGATGCAGGCAATGTTTTTTATCATGCTTACACTGGCTATCTTCTTTATTGTGATGTTTTATTATCAAAGGGATTCGGTGGAATATCTATTCTTTGGGCTTGCATGTTTGTCTGTTGCGTTTCCTCAGCTTCTTCATTTTATTGAAAATTTATATACTGATGTACCTTATTCATCCAATACCGTGCTGAAAGTTTCGCAGCCGGGATTGATATTTTTTCCGGCATTATTAAATCTATTTTACCGGTATCATGTTGGAAGGAATAAGCTCTGGATTACTTCAGTCTATCTTTTAATTCCAGTAGTGCTTACAGTAGTGCTGGTTTCTCAGAAGACACGCTGTGATATTTTATTTATACGAAACCTTTCCATTGTCATATCAATTTTATTTATGATTGATCTATTTGTTACTTCAGGCTTGCAATTAATGCAACATAAAAAGTCCGGTTTGCTTATCTTTATTGGCATAGTCCCTATGGTCATATTAGGCTTGCATGATGTACTTGCTTTTGGTTTCAAGATAATTCCTTCAAATGTTGTGTTGTATGTGTATGGCCTGCCCTTTTTATTATTTATCATTGCGATATATCTTGTAAATATTTTCATTACAGCATTACAACAATCAAAAGAACTGAATATACAGCTTCAGCAATTGTTGCAGGATGCAAAGAAATTAGCATATCTGGAAAAAGAGCTTGAAATTGCACGTACTATACAAAATCAATTACTTCCATCTGAAATTCCCCATGTTAAGGGGATGGATATAGCGATACGGTTTCAACCGGCATTGCGTATTGGTGGTGACATTTATAATATTTTTCAGCTCAAAGATGGTGTTGTTATCTTCCTTGCTGATGTGGTGGGGCATGGAATTCCTGCAGCCATGATAGCATCAATGGTAAATATTCTTTTTAAGATGTTCCAGATGTTGTCGGTTGATCCTGGTTTGCTTTTGCGAAGCTTGAATGTAAATATATGCAATATGCTCCCGCAAACCTTTGTTACAGCAGCATGTTTGTATATCAATCTCTATGAAAAATTTATGCGCATTGCACGTGCAGGCCATCCATCAATTATTATTCAGAAAGCTGATGGTAGCGTTGTAGAATATATGCCACAGGGGAAAGCGTTAGGATTGAAGACTGATAATAATTACGAAACGTTACATCATGCAGTATCACCTGGTGATAAGGTTTTAATATATACTGACGGTATAGTTGAGGCTATAGATAGTAATAAAAATATGTTTGGAACTGAACGATTAATAGAAATTGTAGGACAAACAAAAGAAGTTTCATGTGCTGAATCAATTGATGCCATCTATTCTGAACTTATACACTTTGTTGGGGATACCTATGCACTTGAAGATGACGTGACGCTGATTATGGTAAAGATTGAATAAAACTATCCAGAAAAGCATTATTGAGAAGTTTATAAGCTCCTCAGCATCTCACCTTTTTAAAAAAGTTTTGTTTAGCTCTTGCTGTGATTAAGAATAACAGTCTTTGAAAAAACTGCTCCATAACTTTTGCATGCAACTACAATATTACCGTTTTCATAAGCTGCCTGAAAAACGATTTTTTACGTTGTTTTCTTAAAATCATATTATAAAAAACTGTCATCTTAATACGATTGTTCAACATGTATAATAAAATTATCAGAGTGAATAAAAAATTGAGATGGGGTTTATTGGGAGCAGGCAAAACGAATACTGGTACAATTATATATCTTTTTTGTATGGAATTGGTTTGGGGAAATCTGAATTCTTGTTGAAACATCATACTGTGTAAATGGTGAAGCAAAAGGATTAGAGGGGATACTACTGTCTGCCAAAATTAATATTGCAGGAACTGATGGTGATACAGGAATGCTGACAGCTAAAGTTGGTTATGAATTTCCTGATGATTGTTATGGTGTGAGTGCAATAGCAACAAAAAAATTCGGTGCATTGGTGATGCATTCGCAAATAGGTTTGAAAAGACGTTTTAGCAATACTGTTGTTTTATTTGGGTTAGGTTTTGATTTTGATTATACATTGTTGCAGGAGCTCAGTATAATCATTGATAATTTTGCAGAGTATGATGCTGGTACTCTGTATCATGGAATTTTAACTGGAATACTATTTGGTATTACTAATGAAGTGGCATTGGATTTTGCAGCAGGATATTGCTATGCAAACAATCATACTAATTACAATGAATATATTAGTGTAGCTGGAATATCATTTGAATTTTAATAAAAAATATTAAGCTTGATTTCTTATGATGAATTCGTTATTCTTCATAGCAATTCTTTTTAATAGTTAGAAAGGAAATTAAAATATGAAAAAAATACTCATTGTAATTGATGTAGCCATTATAAACATTTTTATATTGTATAATACATCATATGCACAAACACATTTTTCAATGCAACAACTCATTGATAATGCATTGCGATCTTTTGAATTGCTTAAGGCTCAGCAGGTAAAAATTGATGAACTTGAGGCACTAAAGAAGTATAATACACAATGGCAAAACCCTGAAATATCTGCTTATTATGGCAATAAATCTATTGATTCCAGGAAGGGTCACGTTTCAGGTATTGCTGTTACACAGCCTCTTTTTTTTCCTGGCAAGCTTTCACTTGTAGATGAAATATATCGTTACAAAAAAAATTATGAAGTACTATCATATGAAGAGATGAAATATTATATAGCAACAAGTATTATTAATTTGAGCTATGACTATGCAATAAGCCAGCTGAGGTCTTTGCATATTAATTCAAGAATCAAACGTTTTAATTTATTAAATACATATATGACTGCCAGACCAGTGGTTTCGCCTCAAAAAAAGGTTGAGATGGCAATTGTAAAAAACAGGATACGAATGCTCCAATCAGAGATTCATCGGATAAAAGCTGATCAGGCGGTTACTCATGCACGATTGGCAATATATGTACAATTGGATTCACCTGAATTGGAAATTAATATCAACTGGATTGAAAATCCTCCAGTATTTAATGTGAATGATGTACTTGCAAGGGCAAAAAATGAAAGCATTATGGTTAAAAAGCAAAAAGAAATACTGATGGCTTCATTAAAGGAAATTTCACTGGCAAAAAAGAATATGTATCCTGATTTTAATATACTATTTACTTATGATTATGAAAAAGTTTATGAAAAGGAACAGTCTATTTCAGGAGGCATCAGTATTCCTGTTCCCCTTTATAATCAAAATAAAAATGCTGTTGATGCCCTGGAGTCAAAAGCAAAGCAGGAAGAATTACACTTACAGTATATTGAAAAGATGATTGAAAGTGACATTCGTACAACAGTGGCACAATATAATTATTACCTCAATTTGTTGCCATTATTCCCTCCATCAATAGAAGGTGAGTTGGAACAATCAATGTATTATGCTGACGATCAATTTCATAAAGGGACAATAACATTGCAAACGTATTTAGAGCTTGATGTACTGGTTCACGAAACATTGGAGAACATATATACAACGCAAAAAGAACTTGTGCGTACTATGGCAACCATAGCAACTCTCATGAATGATTATAATCTATTAATGGGGATAGCCAGATGATATCAACCTGGATAGAAAAAGCATTAACAGGCAGGTTTTGGGTTTTGCTCATTAGTATTGGTATTGTCATTGCAGGTTTGTATTCAATCAGGATATTGCCTATTGATGCAGTACCTGATATTACTAATGTTTCAGTAATGGTTAACACCAAAACGGGGGCTTTGGCTCCAGAGGAGGTTGAGAGAACAGTAACATTCCCTATTGAATCAGAATTGGCAGGATTACCGGACGTACAGGATATACGTTCACTTTCTAAATATGGGTTGTCGCAGGTAATAGTGGTTTTTTCTGATGATACTGATATCTATTTTGCAAGACAGCTTGTAAATGAACGTATACAGTCCATACGTGATAAACTTCCGGAAGGATTATCGCCTGAGTTGGGTCCGGTTTCAACTGGTCTGGGCGAAATTTTTATGTATGCAGTATTGCCAGGGTCAGGAAGCAATCTTTCTCAATTACCTCAAAAAGATCAGTTAACATATCTTAGAACTGTGCAGGATTTTGTCATCAAGCCAGCATTGAAAAGCGTACCGGGTGTTGCAGAGGTAGAGTCTAATGGTGGATATAAGAAGGAAATACATATTAATGTAGATCCTGTTAAAATGCAAAATTATGGCATTACGTGTCATCATCTTGTAACTGCCCTGGAAAATATTGGCGAAAATTATGGCGGAGGTTATATTCAGGTTGAGGGCAAGCAGATTATTGTCAGAACGTATGGCAAGATAGATTCACTGCAACAGATTAAAAATTTACCGGTAAAATTAAATGTATATGGAGCACCTGTGCGATTGCGGCAGGTGGCAGATGTTGTTGTGGGGTATCAACAGCGTTTAGGAGCGGCCACACTCAACGGTAATGAAACAGTGTTAGGCACTGTGTTGATGCGTATTAATGCAAATAGCAGGGAGGTGTCATTAGCTGTTGAAAAATTTATAAAAGAAATACCATTGCCGGATGATGTAGAAATTAAAGTGTTATATACACGAAGTTTTCTTGTAAATGCAACTATTAAAACAGTTGCCCGTAATTTAACTGAGGGTGGTTTGTTGGTCATAGCAATTCTGTTTTTTATCCTGGGTAATATAAAAGCAGCATTTTTGGTAGCTCTTGCAATACCATTGTCAATGATTTTTGCTACTGGTGGTATGGTAGCATCGGGTATTGCTGCAAGTTTGATGAGTTTGGGTGCTATAGATTTTGGCCTTATTGTTGACGGTTCGGTTGTAATGATTGAAAATATAGTGCGCCATTTTAATATGATCAAAGATAAATCATTAACAAAAAAAGAAAAGATTACCATAATAGGTGATGCTGCAAAGGAAGTGAGCCAGCCTGTTTTCTTAGGAGTCCTGATAATAATGCTGGTTTATGTGCCAGTGTTAAGCCTCACAGGAATCGAAGGCAAGATGTTCAGGCCTATGGCCGAAACGGTATTATATGCACTTGGCGGAAGTATCATAATTGCTTTGTTTCTTATGCCTGTTCTGGCTTATTATGGTATAACACCAAAAAAAACAGAAAAAGAGCCTTTGGCTTTCAGAGTACTGGAAAAGATATACAATCCTTTTTTATTGTATTCTTTGAAACATCCTGTGAAGGTTATTATCCCTACATTGTTAATTGCATTCATCTCTATTATAATGTTTGTACATTTGGGTTCTGATTTTATCCCCAGGCTTGATGAAGGTGATATGGTTATAGGGCTTGTTCGGAATCAGACAATAAGCCTTGATTCTTCACTTGAAATTCAGAAAAAAAGTGACCAGGTAATAAGCCAGTTTAAAGAAGTCAAAACTGTGTTTTCCCGTATGGGAACACCTGAATCGGCTACTGATCCAATGGGAGTTAATTTTGCTGATACATTTGTTATTTTGGAAAAGGATAAATCAAAGTGGGGATTATACAATGGTAAACGTCCAACAAAAGTTGAGCTTTTTGAGGCGATAGCTCAAAAGATTGGTGAAAAGGTTCCAGGACAGGAAATTTCACTCACCCAGCCAATTGAAATGCGTTTTAATGAAATACTGGAAGGCAACCGTGCAGATATTACCTTGCGAATCATTGGCCAGAATCTTGATACTTTATATGAACTATCGAATAAATCTATTCCTATTCTTGAACAGATTGAGGCAGCTTACACGGTAGAACTTGATCCCTTAACTGCATTGAAAAAAAGCGAAATTATTGATGTTGTTCTGAATTATGATGCTATATCAAAATATGGAGTAAACATTAATGATGTCAATAATGCTTTTTCAATTGCAATGAGCGGTAAACAGGTGGGTTATCTTTACGATGAAGATAAACGTTTCCCAATTATGATACGAATAAGCGATGTTTACCGTAACAACATTGCAAATATAGCAAAAATACCTGTTGGTCTGGCTGATGGTGGAGCAATACCTATTGCCACGGTAGCTTCAGTTCAAAGACATCAGCAGATAACGACAATAGCGCGAACACGGGCACAGCGATATGCAGCAGTTTCAATAAATATTAAAAATAGGGATACACAAAGTTTTGTAAATGAGGCAAAGGAAAAAATAAAAGCGTTGAATATACCGGAAGGGTATCAGTTACAGTGGGGAGGCCAATTTAAAAATTTAGAGTCAGCTCGTTTAAGGTTGCTTATAATAATTCCTGTAGTGTTAGCTATTATATTCGTAGTATTATTAAGGACATTTAAAAGTTTAACACAGACATTGCTTGTATTTAACAGTATACCCTTTGCTCTTACGGGTGGTATTATATTAATATATATCCGTAATATTCCGCTCAGCGTTTCTGCCGGAATAGGATTTATTGCACTTATTGGTATAGCAATACTCAATGGAATGGTACTTGTTAATTTTTTTAATCAGTTACGCGATAAAGGTGTTAAGTTAGATAAAGCTGTTTATGAAGGTACAATAATTCGTTTAAAACCAGTTTTGATGACAGCACTTGTTGCTAGTTTTGGCTTTATTCCCATGGCCTTTAACACCGGCATAGGCGCAGAAGTTCAGCGACCTCTGGCAACTGTGGTAATAGGAGGATTGATCTCTTCAACAATTCTGACATTGCTGTTGTTGCCAACGTTGTATTTGTGGGTTGAGAAGCTGTTTGGTAAAGAATAAATAGCTTCCTGTGTTGCAAAAATGACACGGTGTGGCATAAATAGTAATCTTCATTGTAACCCCGGACACATATAATAATAGAAAACTCTCGAAATTCCAGCACTTTCGTATGTTGCCAAAAAAGAAAAGTTGGCATAAATATTGCTTAGTATATTATTAGAATAGCTAAGGAGCATAACCATGATGAATATACCAATTATACAGGTTTTTGTTCTTTTCTGGGTATGTGTGCTTCTTTGGGTCATTATTGAATATATTGTTTATAGAAGTCAGAAAAGAGGTCATTAATGTAGCATATCCGGCAGGATACAATCCGTTTATTCATAACAATCAATCCCAGTTTTTTTATTTGGCTGCAGCTTTTATAGCTGCAGTTTTTTTTGTGCGATAGTTACTAATAATGATAGACATTCCGTAGGGATTGAATACTATGTATTATGTAAAAAGCCGCAGTTGCACAAAGTACCATAACGCCTGCAGGTAGTGGTGAGAAAATTTAAAGATAAATGGATTAAAACATAGCAGAAGAAACGTTTGGCTAATTGCACAAGGATTTGATTGTAACTAAGAAGCAATAAAAAAGGCAGGTGGTGCGGCGAGTATTTGATTTTCACGGGAGAACTTATGAAAAAGCTACTAGCAGTATTGATTGTATTATTTACAACAATAGCATATCCGCAATCCTATCTTTATGAGCTATCGGATAACATTGAAACGTATAAAAATAAACAAATAACAATGACATTGAAGCTAAAACGGTATGATACGGTATTTCAGGTTATAACATTTTATGATACAAAAAATCATGATATTACATTTGACTGCATTTCATTGATTAAACAGTCCTGGTTTATGCAACAACGATTAAATCTTCATCCTGGAATGGAATACAGGGTTACATTTACCGTAAAAGGTGTAGGGAATCTTAAAGAAGTCATTGCTGATCTTGATTATTTTGAGCCGGCTATAATACAAAAACTTCCCTAAAATGCAATAAAAACGAAAGGCAAGATAGCTGGGCGGCTATCCTGCCTTCCCCTAAATGGGTAAACGTATGCGCAGTGCCTTGAGCACAAAAAGTAATGATCGGGAGGGATTTACTTATGTGCTCCTGTCAGTTATTATTGTCGGAAGAAAAACTTATTTCCTTTAGAAAAATATACAATAAACTAAAAAAAACTTCTTGACAAATAATTTCAAAAAAGAACATTTTTATACAATAACAGTATATAAAAGGTTTGCTTTTCAATACTCAACAAAAATATTAGTAAAAAGGAGTATTCATTATGAAGAAAATTTCTTTAGTTTTTGCAGTAATATTGGTAATGGCGATGGTTGCTTGCAGCAGCACTCCGGAAGTTCAGCAGCCAGCAGGTGATCCAAATATTGCTTTAGTAAATGCACAGAATGAGCAGCTTGAGAAAATACCAGTAACCGGCTTTGCGTACAAAAGTGCAGCTGTGCCAAAACAGGATTGGGATAAATGGGCTACAATGGCTGCTCCTGTTGTAACAGAGATATTGAACAAATTGCCTGAAGGCTATGTATTGCAGGTAACCGGTCACACCGATGGTTCAGGGCCGGAAGATCCGGTTGGCAATAAACCTGGCAACATTAAAATATCCACTGAAAGAGCAAAAGCTGTATATAATGCTCTCAAAGCTAAGGGGATAGATTCACTCAAAATGACCTACAAAGGCATTGGTTCATCTGAACTTCTGCCGGGTGTGGATCCCAGGGATGGTGCAAACCGACGCGTTACTTTCAAAGTTGTTCCAAAGAAGTAGCACAGACAGTAATTTAATGTTTTTAGTGATGCATACGTGTAGAGCCAGTTTTATAACTGGCTTTACGTTATTGTAATAAAGGTTACCCTGATATGCGCGGTGTAGTTTCTAAGGTAATGGGGCTTTATTATACCGTATATCATGATTCAATATATACAAACTGCGTACTGAGAGGTAAATTACGTCAGAAGTTTGACTCTGATAATGAAAAGTTTTCCAATCCGGTTGCTGTTGGCGATGAAGTTGAAATATCAATAGCTGATGATGGTACAGGTGTTATTGAGGAGATAGTTCCCAGAAAAAATTATTTTTCACGCAAAGAAAAAGGTAAAAACAGAAAAACGGATATTATTGCAGCAAATTGTGATTGTGTTGTAGTAATGCAGTCATTTGCTTTGCCAAAGCTGAATTTGCGATTTGCTGATAGGATAGCAGTCAGGTGTGGGCAGCAGCATATTCCTCTTATTCTATGTGTAAATAAATATGACCTGGCGTTAAAACAGGATATTGAATACATACACGATTATTACAAAAATACTTATATCAGAATCATAATGACCAGTGCTGTAACGGGCTATAATATTGATGACTTTAAAAACCTCTTATATAATAAAACTTCAGTCTTTGTTGGCTATTCAGGAGTTGGCAAAACAAGCATATTGAATACCATCTATCCGCATCTGGGACTTAAAGTAGGCCAGGTTTCCTCAAGCACTGGTAAAGGGAAACACACTACAACCAATGTTTCCATGATAATCGTGGAAGAGCACACGCGCATTATTGACACTCCTGGCCTTCGTGAATTTGGGATTATGGATATTGAGCCTCATCTGGTGAGTAAATATTTTTATGAATTTGAAAAATATGCTGCCAGGTGCGCATTTAAGCCATGTACCCATGATCATGAACCGGGTTGCGAAGTGAAGCGGTTAGTGCAGCAAGGTGTAATATATGAAGAGCGGTATATCTCATATATCAATATTCTCTATTCATTGAAAGATTATTATGCAACGATGTACTCATGATAACTTTAGAACATGTCCGGTTAACATTTAATCATCATGCTGTATTACACGATGTGAGCCTTTCTGTACCACAGGGCTTAATCTATGTCATTCTTGGAAAAAATGGAAGTGGCAAGACAGTGCTTCTAAAAACAATTGCAGGGCTATTTCCTCATTTCGCAGGAACTATCGCTTTAGCTGGTATTCCGTTACAGGAATACCGTACGCTTCCCATAGAAGAAAAAATGAAACGAAATATAACCATGGCGTATGTGTTCCAGAAAGGCGGGCTTTTTGATTCCATGAATGTATTTGATAATGTTGCTTTTGGATTGCGGCGGCGTGGTGAAAATGAGGCAATAGTTTTTGAAAAAGTAAGGGAGGCTTTAGAATGGGTGGGTTTGTCAGAATCAGAACAAAAACTGCCATCACAGTTAAGTGGTGGTATGCAAAAAAGAGTTGGGCTTGCGCGTGCATTATGCCTTTCCCCATCAATCATTCTGTATGATGATCCCACTGCAGGGCTGGATCCGGTGCTTGCTGATTCAATTTCAGATCTTATTGTTGCAACGCAGGAAAAATACAAAATGACGTCTTTACTGGTAACGCAGGATTTAGCTGTTGCCCGTAAAACCGCTCACCAGGTTGGATTGTTACATAATGGCATTATTGCTGTTGATATGGAATCTCAAGAATTTTTTTCAAAGAGTAATCCGTATGCAAAGCAGTTTATTGATGGCGATAGCGAAGGGCCAATTGATAGTATCTAAAGAATATAACGCTACCGTAAGTAATATATTAATGAAAATATATTTGACACTGTACTATCATGTTGATAAAATGATTAAAAAAATGTTTAATTCATTTGACTATATCAAGGTCTTTAGTTTTTATTTTTTTTTGAGGGTTTATGAGCTATGCAAACACAACGAGAAAAATCTAAGTTAGACTGGCAAAAGCTACCATTTGGATACATAAAGACTGATTATAATATCAGATATTTTTATAAAAATGGGAAGTGGTCTGAAGGGGAGCTTTCAACCGAAGAAACCATCCCTATTCATATAGCTGCACCAGGCCTTCATTATGGGCAGCAAGCTTTTGAGGGACTTAAAGTCTTTGAAACTGTGGATGGGCGTATTGTAGCATTCAGACCCGATGAGAATGCAAAGCGAATGCAGCGCAGTTGTGAAAGGATTTTCATCCCAGAAGTTCCTGAAAATATGTTCATTGAAGCTGTAGATAAAGTGGTTACAGCAAATGCAAAATATGTACCGCCATTTGGTACAGGTGCAAGCCTGTATGTACGGCCTGTTATATATGGTGCTGGTGCAAGAGTTGGTTTGGGACCGGCGGATGAATATGTATTTATTGTATTTGTAACCCCTGTTGGACCTTACTATAAAGGTGGTTTTAAGCCGGTTAAGGCTCTTGTTGTTGAACAATTTGACAGGGCAGCTCCCAATGGTGTAGGGGACTGCAAGGTTGGTGGTAATTATGCTGCTGGATTACGTGGTGGTGAATATGCCAAAAAGAAAGGTTTCCCTATACCGCTGTACCTGGATCCAAAAGAAAAGAAATATGTTGATGAGTTTGGGACATCTAATTTTATAGCTATCAAGGGCAATACCTATCTTACCCCTGAATCAAATTCTATTTTACCCAGCATAACCAACAAAAGCCTTATGGATATAGCTACACTTTTAGGTATGAATGTTGAAAAGCGTCCAATAGCAATAGATGAAGTTGAGCATTTTGATGAGGTGGGCGCTGTGGGTACTGCAGCGGTCATTACACCAGTATACAGCATCAACTATCGTGACAGAGTATTTACATTTTGTGATGAGGAAAAAGCAGGACCTGCTATTACTAAGTTATATGAGTATCTTACAAAATTGCAGACAGGTGAAATAAAAGATACATTTGGCTGGTTGCACGAAATAAAAGTAAACAAGTAGAAAAAGTTATTGTTAAGGTTTGCGTGCTAAATGTAATGATAACAGTGGATCAGGTATTGATCTTACACCCATAGGAGCGGATGATATAGTTATTGGTGTTGTGTCTATAGTGGTGAATGAACGCGATGATTTATTGTTACCATATATATTCAACATTTCATTATTAAAATAAATACAAGACTCTGATGTAATAAGCCATATACAGTGTGCTTTTCTGCTTTTTTAACAAAAGCAGGATAATACTGCCCACATTTGTTGAATTAATAATCATGCGTGCTATAGTCTGTAATAGAGATAAATTCTATGGAATTATTTTATGCTAAGCAAACAGCAATACGCCCTATTGCTTGATATTTTTAAAACGGCTCAGAACGCAAAAAATAGCGATGCATTTTTATCAGATATTGTCAATTTGCTGCATCATGAGATGAAACCAGTAGCTGTTTCCGTCTACACACTGGTTGGAGACGAACGGCTGGTACTGCACCATGAAGCAGGTAAGAACTTTGATGAACTGGTAGTGAAAATATATAATTTTTCTCTCGTTGTACGCAAAGCAATTAAAAAGAAAAGTGTTTTGTTTTTGCCCACAGCCAAACCCTTCCAACATGATGAAACCGATATCTCTGTAGTAATTATTCCTCTATTGCATGCAGATATTGTTGTTGGCATGGTATGTCTGGTTTTTCCCTTAGAGGAACTTCAATATTTGCAGAACAATGCACCATTTTTCACGCTCATTGGTAAGATTACAGGCACAATACGGTATTATCAGACAGGTCTTAAAGTAAGAAAATCTGATACTGCTGAAGAAGAATTTGAAAAAACTATTACCAGCTTACGGGTGCTTGCCCAGGGTGTAGCACATGAATTTAACAATATTCTGGCGGTTATAAAAGGATATGCTGAGCTTTTGCTGATGAATGAAGCTGTGGATGAATCAGTTAAGGAGGCAGTATCCATTATTGACAAACAAACTACCAGAGGTTCATCTCTCATTGACAGGCTGAGTGTATTCGTCACTGGTAAAGATATCTCATTTGAATACTGTTCTCTTAATGATTTGATTAAAGAGATAGTTGATTTGCAAAGGTTTACGTTAGAAAAAGAATCCATTGAGTGTAAATTAAAATTAGGCAAAATTCCTGAAATATTTGTAGACTCTCGACAAATAAAAGAGGTGCTTTTAAACTTAATTTCACATGCTCGTTCGGCAATAAAGCCCAAAAAAAAGGGGACTATCACCATTGAAACATCTTTTAACCGCGATGCAGTGATGCTTAAACTGGTTAATGATGGCGTTCCCGGAAACTGGGAAAATGGTGAGGAACAGAAAGCAAAAGGCAGTAATGGTGTGGATAGTGTGGGCAATGGCATTAATTTAGCAATTGCGTATGGTATAATGCAGAGCCATGGTGGTGATATGACACTGTGCCATGACCCCGCCAGGTGTAATGAAGTAACACTCCATTTTAAGCGTTTTAATCCTGTATTTGATGCTGTTGAAAAAAAAGAAGAAAAAGAGATGCTGTATTTAGGTGAAGTGCGAATTTTAATAGTGGATGATGAAGAGCCAATACGCCAGTTCCTGTCTTCTGCTTTTGAACGAATGGGTTATCAGGTGTTAACAACTGACAATGGGCAGGAGGCCATTGATATATGCACATTTGAAGATATTGATATTGTGTTTTTAGATTATTTAATGCCCGGACACAAAGGCGATGCTGTTTTTAAGTCAATACACGAAGTTAGCCCTCAAACGGATGTTGTATTTATCACAGGGGTAGATTCAATACCTGATATTGATAAGCTATTAATGATGGGGCTGGAAGGCATCCTTAGAAAACCCTTCAAAATAGAAACAATCATCAAATTAACCAATGAAATAATGGCACGAAGGTACAATACATTACAAAATTGAAGCTTATTCTGATTTTATTACCCGTTCAGCCTGTAGCGCTAAATATTTTACCAGGGTTGGTTCATCAATAAATCCCAGATTCATAAGTATTATGCCAATAAGCCCACCTTCCTTTTTCTGGATGGACAGAGCTTGATTCAATTGGTCCTGGGTTATAACTCCATCTTCAATTAACAGTTCACCTAACAATGGCTTGGCCATACTGCCTCCTTGGAATATAATGATTGGTAATTATATAAGCAAATCAGATATTTGTCCACTATTATATTATAATAACCGTTTTACTGCATCTTTCCACAAAGCTATTTCACGTTTCCGTGCGTTCTCATTCATGGATGGATTGAAACGTTTTGCTATCTTGTTAAATTTTGCAACCTCATCAATAGTATTGTATACTTTTTCAGTTATACCAGCTAAATATGCAGCACCTAATGCTGTTGATTCAGTTACTTCCGGCAACAGAACTGGTATACCCAATATGTCAGCCTGATATTGCATTAAAAATGTATCACGTGTTGCTCCGCCGTCAACTCTGAGCTCATGAATTTGCTTGCCAGCATCATTTTGCATCGCTTCCAAAACTTCATACGATTGCAATGCAATTGATTTTACTGCTGCACGCACAATCTGCTCAGGAGTAGTATCACGTGTAAGCCCAAAAATGGCGCCCCGTGCATCCATCTTCCAGTATGGTGCACCCAGTCCAACAAATGCCGGCACTACCACAACTTCATCTTCTTTTTTAACTGAAAGCGATACTTTTTCAGCATCAGAACTTTTTTCAATAAATTTCATGTAATCACGAAGCCACTGTACTACTGCCCCGCCAATAAAAACTGACCCCTCAAATGCATACACAGGTTGGCCTTTATTGTCGCATGTCAGTGTGGTAAGAAGTCCATGCTTTGAAAGCATCCATTCATTACCCATGTTGAGCAGCATAAAGCAACCGGTGCCATACGTATTTTTTGATGTTCCTTCAAAAACGCAGTTTTGACCCACCATTGCTGCCTGCTGATCACCGGCAATGCCACCAATGGTTATGCCATCAGGTAGGCCCGATACGCCGCTTGTTTCGCCAAAATATGATGCTGATTCTCTTACTTCAGGCAGTATGGTGCGCGGTATATCCAGTATTTCTAAAATTTCAAGATCCCATATTTTTTCTTTTATATTAAACATGAGCGTACGGGAAGCATTGGTGTAATCTGTTTTATGAGATTTGCCGCCAGTTAATTTCCACAAAATCCAGGTGTCGATAGTCCCGAATAATAGCTTGCCGCTTTTAGCTAAATCGCGGGCACCAGGCACATTATCAAGCATCCATTTAACTTTTGTCCCTGAAAAATATGCATCAATCACAAGACCAGTCTTTTCACGGAATAGTTGTTCGTGGCCGGCTTCTTTCAGTTGATTGCATATATCAGTTGTTCTGCGGCATTGCCATACAATGGCGTTGTAAATTGGCTTGCCGGTTTCTTCATTCCACAGTACTGAAGTTTCCCGCTGGTTGGTAATACCAATAGCTATCGCATCCCGGGGATCTAAATTGCCTTTTTGAATAGCTTCAGGTAACAGTTTTACAACTGATTCCCAGATTTCATTGGCATCATGTTCAACCCAGCCAGGTTTTGGAAAATGCTGTGTAAATTCTGCGTAACTGCTTGAAATTGGCAATCCATGTTCGTCAAAACAGAATACGCGGTTGCCGGTAGTACCTAAATCAATAGCAATAAGGAACTTTTTCCCCATACTACAACCCCTTCATTATTTTTATATGCGATAGTTACTGTGCATTAAAACTAAATAAAACGTAAAAACAGTATGATAAAATATGTAAGGCTTTTACAGTGCAGTATTTAGATAGTCAATACCACTTTTGCCTTATGGTACTGTTTTAATTAATAATTTGTCAATTAAATTTTGATGAAGAAGGTGTGGTGTAAATAAAAATATCTTGCAAAAGTATAGCATTTTTGAAATACTGTGTAGCGTTTATTATATTTTTTTCAATTTGTGAAAAAAGCACTGTTACGGGATCAGGAATTTTTATAGTAGTTAAGGATATTGATTTTAGTGTTAAGGAATATTTATGTATATGGATTTGTTTGAAAAGAAGTATCTGAATAAACTGCAAAACAATGTACCAATTTTTATTGCAGAAATTGGGCTTAACCATAATGGTAAACTGAATGAAGCAATTGCCTTAATTCAAGAAGCAGCGCAGGCAGGTGCTGATTTAGTTAAGTTTCAAATTTTTAATGCAGAAAAATTTTATTCAGTGTATACAAAATCACTTCTTACCCATGAAAAACCCCGGTATGATGATAGCATCATACAGTTTTTTAAAAAGTTTGAACTTTCATTTAACGATTACATAACACTGCAACAGGTTGCTCGTGAACATGGAGTTGTATTTTTTGCCTCGTGTTTTGATGATGATTCCTTTGCAATGATGGAAAACCTTAATGTGCCATTATACAAAATAGCTTCATCGGAGATTACCAATGTTCCATTGTTACAGAAAATTGCATCCACTCACAAGCCTGTGATTGTTTCCACCGGCATTTCATTACAGCATGAGATAGCTTATGCAATACACCTTTTGCAAAACGAGCAGTGTAATGTTGTGCTGTTTCACTGTGTATCACTGTATCCGGTACCACCTGATGCAATTAATCTGTTGCGAATTAAAAGTTTACAACAATTGCATGGTGTGCCGGTTGGATTTTCAGATCATGCAAAGGATAATCGTGCATCTATGATGGCTGCTGCATTGGGTGCACGGGTATTTGAAAAGCATTTCAAATTATCACACAACCATGATTGTGCGGATAAGGATGTATCGCTTACACCAAAGGAGTTTGCAGTCTACATTGAAGATATTAATACAGCACTGGCAATGCTTGGTGATGGGTCAATCGATTATAAAGAAGAAGAGACCGCTGTTGCGCAATCAGCACGGCGAAGCATTTTTGCAGCACGGGATATACCGGCAGGGGCAGATCTACACTACAGTGATATCATTGTCAAGCGACCAGGCGTGGGCCTGTCGCCGCTACATATTGATGCTATTATAGGGAAAAAGGTTAAACATACAATACAAAAAGACATGCCCGTATTCGGAGAGGATATTGAATGACTATTATTTTTGTATTCCATAGAAGAAACAAATGAATGGAGATTGCAATATCAGGATGAATTAACCGTTAAAAATTTATACGTGAATATTCTTTAAATTATAAAATTGTTGAATAAAACAGGTTATAAGGAAACATTGTATTGTGTTTGTTTTCTATACTACTATAAAACTGCAAGGTGAGGAAATCACAGAATGAAAAAGATAGCCATTGTATTTCTTTTTTTAGTTTTAGCCCATCCAGTATATGCATCAACCCTTGATTATATATTCAATGAAAGCCAGCGTTCAATTTTACATGCCGCAACCGACATCATTCAGGCCTCATTAGGATTTGATGAAATCAGGGAGTTAGTATACATAACATTCTGGAGCAATCAGCCCGCTGATCCCAAAAAAACTGATGCTTTCAATATGTATATTTCCCTGCAATATAAAACCAGTCCCAATGATGTGATTTTTATTTATGAGCGGTTATTGCAATCAGTTTATATGATTGAATATATGGCTGATATTGCTAAGACAAAAAAGAAATGGAAGTTTTATTACTACTATTCGGATACGCTATTACCGGATACTAAACGGTTTTGTGATAGTTTAAAACAGGCCATTATAAAAGCAGACCCTTCTTTAGCGGAAAAAATAGATAATCAAGATGGAAGAATAAAAAGCTATGCAATTGATATTGTTAGATATAAAGAAGCATTGTACGGAGGAGGGTTTTAAAAAAAATAGCCCCGGAGGGGCCAAAAGTTCTGTTATAGGTTGCATTAGCACTCTTTAATTATAAGTGCTAACAATAATATATATTTAATTCATTATATCGTCAAGTATTTTTGGTATATTTTTTAGAGTATTTTGGTGTCAGGATTATATCCCAGTTGCATTGATAGCTGAAGTGAGGTATCTTTAACAGCATGAATAATGTCCTGTTTATGTTTAAGTATAAAATCAGCA
>DYLU01000052.1 GCA_020721905.1 Leptospira biflexa
ACCTGCAGCAATACATACTGCAATAGCAGATCCGATTAATGGTTGAATGGAATCTTTATTCATATAAATCTCCACACTATGATATATGTAATGCATTCATATTTTATATACTGCAATGCACATGCTTACGCAATACTATTTTATGTGCCGCAATATCAGCTCTTTATTATTTTTAATTATACTGTTTTTTTGTACAAAAATGAGCAAACCCTTATTAGTCCCGGCAAGATAAATCTTGCCAACAAAAAGGTCCTCGGCAATAGTTGATTGTATTAAAAATACATTAACAATGAAAAAAGCAATAAATACAATAGATATTTTACCAAGCCTGCCATATCTGAATGCTGTATTCAGTAATACTGTAACTGGTAAAAAACAGCTTTTTTAAGTTTTTTTGTTTCTGAAAGAAACTATACTGATCATTGTGTTTTTTATAGTGTAGTTTATAGTTCATACTTTATATCAATATCATTTTTACAATTGATGCAAATATAATACATTTTAAAGAAAAGGTCAACCAAAAATGTTTATCTTACAATATAATATTAATTGAATAATACATTCAGCACTTATTCCATATGGTAATCATAATGCGTACATCCTGTTTTAAAACTTTATATTGCTCTTTTCAAATTAAAAGTAATATAAACTTGAACGTGCAAGCATACGGCTTCTTTAAGATATTTTTTTCTTGTAATTTTTAACAATCAATATTACACTATTACACTTTATATTAAACAATTTTCATTTTTAAGTAAACACTGGATACATAAAGATTCCATCCCCACACGATTCTTTATACTTCCTGATGTGCAGAAAACCATTCATACCCGGAGGATAGCGGTGAAACAAGTAACAAAGTATTTTAAACTAATTTGTTTATTATTTTCTTGTTTATGTATTCATTCCATTGTGTATGCACAATCCATTGATCTTGACCCGGCTTCAAAAACCATTGACGGCATATCCAATATTGCCGCATCTATCGTTGCTGACAGTTTTGTACCAATGACTCATTATAACAAAGATAACTATATGGTTTCGATAGTTCCCGCATACTACACTGTTCAAAAAGCATATGATGACCCACAAGTAGAAGGAAAAGATTTAAAAGGATTTGGTGCCGGTGCCGGATTTGGGTATGCAACCAGCGATAGATTGCTTATATATGGTATTGCTGCATACATGCATATTGATGGAAAACTTTTATCAACATTTTATGAGGGTTTGAATTCCAGTGAATATCCTATGGATGTCAATTATAGTATATTTTCAGTGTACTCAGGATTGGGCTATGACATCATTGAATCTGAAGCCTTTTCACTTCCGGTTTTTACAGGTATATTTTTTCAGAAATACAATGGCACAGGGTCATTGCCTGAAATTTTAAATACCAGGCTATCAGTTGACAGCTCCGGAACCTTATTTGGCGTTTCGTTTGCCATAGCTCCTTCCTTCAAATATAATGACTTGTTTAAAATAACGCCATACTATCTTTTTAGCTACAGCCTTAATGAGCCGGATGCATCAGCAAAAATTACGACAACAGTTCCATTCAATATATCCACAAGTTATGAATTATCAACCTCACATGTAAAATCTTCAATGGCAGGGTTAGCTCTTACGTGGCTTTCCAGTAAATCGGTATCACTGTCGCTCAGTCTTGGAGGATGGATTCGCAATGAAACTTCATGGTATAACAAGAAGTTTTTAGATGGATTACAGATAAAATCAGCTGTGCTGGTAGTGAGTTTTAATAATTAAAACCTCTAAAAAATCCTTAATAAATAATAAAAAAGTTGTTGCAAAATCCATATCTGGTGTTAACCATTATACAGTATAGAGCCATTTACGACGGCGGTAACCAATTATACTTAACCGGGCACGTAAACCGTATTATGGAAATATTAATAAAAAGTCATTTTGCCTTATCCCACATTTATTTTACGATAAATAAATTTTAGTATCACAGGGGGAAATGATGAAACGCAAGCTTTGGATAAGTCTTTTGCTGGTTATTACGCTATTAGTTTTTGTCTATGCACAAAATACGGATCGTCTTAAAGAGTCTGGCTTTAACAGTGCGTTTACAATCCCAGTTGAAACACCGTATGAACAGTATGTTGAGCTGATGACGCATGTCATAGCCAGAGCACGCGTTGAAACAAAAAATAAAGATGCTATTGTTGCCATGAACAGCCCGTTTATATTTAAACCGCAGGTAAAACCTGTTAATAACATTTATCCTAAAGGGATTTTGCTTATCCATGGTCTATCGGATTCACCATATTTTTTACGTGCTGTGGGAAAATATTTAGCTGGAAAAGGGTTCCTTGTTTATGGCTTGCTTTTACCGGGGCACGGGACAGTACCGGGCGACCTGTTACATGTAAAAAATGATGAATGGATAAAAGCCACTCACTATGGCATGACACAGCTCAAAAAGAATGCAAAAGACGTATATATGGGTGGTTTTTCTACCGGCGCATTGCTTTCAGTTCACTATGTACTATCGAACAACAATCATGATGTAAAAGGATTATTTTTGTTTGCCCCTTGTTTTGCCATTTACACTCAACTGGCATGGCTGGCACCGGTTATAGGGACATTTAAGGATTGGGAAAGCATTGATGATGATGTTGACTATACCAAATATCAGTCATTTACCTTTAACGGTGTAACACAGACATACAAGCTGGTTAAAAAGGTAGATAGTTTATTTGAAAAGGGCAATAAGATTACAGTGCCTGTGTTTGTTGCACAGAGCATAGATGACCGTACGGTAAGTACTGAGCGGACATTATTTGTTATGAAAAATTATGTAACTGGAAAAAAGATGTTTATTCTTTTTACCACACAGCCGCAAAAAGATTATGATGGACAGGATAATTTTGTTATTACGGTGAATAGTTTTTTGCCACAGGAAAAGATATTAAATATACCTCATATATGCATCACCATACCACCGGATGATCCTCATTACGGCAGGAATGGCGACTATAGGAATTGCCTTTATTATAAAAAGGGTAGTCCTGAACGCAATCAATGCTTAACCGATCCTGAAATATGGAAAGGCGAAAATACCAAAGAAAATATTGAAAAGTACAAAGTTATTACACGGCTGACGTATAATCCCCATTTCAATGATATGTGCAAACAAATGGACGAATTTTTATCAGCAATTGAAAAATAACCATTACGCAGGGATTCAATGCGTTGAATTGCTTTATGTTTATGTAAACAGAGGTTCAAAATTATGGATACAAAGGTTGCAATAATTACCGGTGCGGCAGGCGGCATTGGCAGGGCTATTACTGCTGAATTTATAAAGAAGAATATAACATGCGTGCTTGCAGATATTAATAAAAAAGCGCTGGCTGACCTGCAAAAACAGTATGGTGATAAGGTTTACGGCCTGTACTGTGATATAACCGATATCAAATCAGTGAAATCAATGGCCAATAAAGTAATAAAGAAGTACAGAGCTATCGATATCCTTGTAAACAATGCAGGAATCATTGAACCAAATCTTTTTGAAGATGCTTCGTATAAAGAAATAATGCATCAGATTCAGGTTAATGTCATGGGGCCAATCAACTGTACCTATGAGGTATTGCCATATTTGAAAAAAAGCAAAATTCCATCAATAGTAACTATCGCCTCACTGGCCGGAATAGTTCCTGAAACGTATAGCTCAATATATACAGCCACCAAGTTTGCATTGCGTGGTTTATTTTTGACATTGCATATTGAATTAAAAAAGCACAATATACATGTTGCAACAGTATTCCCCGATTCTGTTAATACGCCCATGTTGCAGTATGAAGCAACACATGGTGGTTCACCACTTACGTTTTTAAGTAAGCCACAAAAACCTGAAGATGTGGCAAAAGCTGTGCTCAAAGCAATAGACACAAGAAAACCTGAAATAGTGGTGCCATCATCGCAGGGATTTATAACGCGGTTTATAATGGTATTTCCGCGTGCGGTGGTAACGTTATGGCCATTACTGGAAAAGATGGGAAGCAAAAATAAAAAAAGCATTCATAAACTTATTAAATCGTAATAGGCAGAAATTAAAAAACGTCCAATCATCTTAATTTTTTATATTTTTGTTATTTACGTGCTAAATTAAGTATAGCTTCGTTAAGTATTTTTGTATTCTTCTGTTCTCTCATATCTCTTGAATGTCCCGATATCTTTTGAATGATTGAATATTTTAAATATAAAATGCGAGGCAATTATGGATTATATAAAGCTGTATAGGCGTTTTTATCTGGATATGCTTTTTCATGGCAATGCTCTTTCGGGGTTGATTGGTGCACCGCTAACGGTTTTGTTTTTTGTATGGAAATCAGAGATCAGCCTTTCTAACATTCACATCGTTATTATTCCCGGTATAATAGTTTTTGTAGTTGTTACGCTGATGACATATTACTGGTATCAATTGTTATTAGCACCGTTCCGCTGGTATTTTACAGCAAAAGCAAAAGGGACGCAATTTTCACAAGAGCATGCTCTTATGGTAAAGGAGCGTGTAAGCAGTATACTGGTTATGTTTTCGCTTGGCCTTATTGCACAGTGGGTTATTGGTCTTGCCATATTCAGTATTACCAGCGCTTTGCTCTATGGGCTTACTTTTGATCAGCTTTTGTATTTGTGGTTTGGTGGAATTTTGTCAATTGCTCTTTCAATAATATTTGGTTCATATTTTATACCAAAATCTATTAACACTCTTACACAGGATGGAATATTTGATGATGTCAGGGATGTTATCAGCGAAAAACCATTAACGGCATTTGGTTCGCTTATTCCTATCATTACAGGTTCAGCAAGTATTGTTAATGTACTGCTTGTCATTATGATGGTTACATTTGGTATACTGCTTTCACATAGTTATATGCAGGATATGTTTTCCAAAAATATTCACATTCTTTCAACTCAGGCAGGGCAAAATCTTGATGGCATTGTTGATGAAGCACTACGGAACTGCACAATTATTGCATCAGTACCGGGAAAAAATACATTAACAAAAATTGTATCAGCACATCCGTTTTATACAGATTGTGCCATTATAAAAAACCGCAATGTAGTTGATTCTGCTACCGGTCGCTATGATACCCTTATTGAAAAAGCATTACCTTCAAAAATATCTTTTAGCCAGGGAAAGGGTTTTGTTACCAAAACGGTTATACACGAAAAGGAAGGTAAACCATATATAATTATTGGCGATACCATTAATGGAATAACCTATGCAGTTTTAATGGCAGTTGATAATATTAAATCGGCTGTTATCAAAAATATGGCCATAGGTAAAACTGGATATATCTTCATTGCGTACAGTGATGGAAGCGGCTTACTGCATCCGTATATGGATATAACCAACGATTCACTTTTGAACTATGAGTGGGGCAAAAAGCTTTTAAAAAAACATGGTGCGCTTGTTTCCTATAAATTCAATAATAAAGATAAATTTGGATATACAGTAAAATCCGGCAAAGGGTTTTTCTTGATTGCGTCATTACCAAAATCAGAATTTAATGAATATTCAATGATGCTGGCTACAGTATCATTGAGTGTGGGTATTTTCTGGTGTATGATAGCAACAATCATATTATACAGGAATATTAAGCGTCACCTTGAGCCATTGAAGCATGCCCGTGAGGTGGTTAGCTCTATAGCAAAAGGTGATCTTACACAATCGCTTACTATAATTAAAGGTGATGAGGTGGGAATATTATCATCAGCCATAAATATTTTAGTAAATGAGTTGCGTGATGCAATAGCTCATATTACACAAATTTCTGATGAAATGGCATCATCATCAACGCAGATGTCGCAGGCAATTACATCCTTTACTGATAATGTGCAGAATGAAGCATCAACAGTTGAAGAGATATCGGCAACTATTGAAGAGATTTCAGCCGGAATGGAAAATGTTGCAAAACGTGCAGACAGCCAGAATCAGAGCCTGTCTCAGCTTATTGGCCTTTTAAAGAATCTTTCAAACACAATTGAAAAGGCTGCTGACGCCATGAATGCGTCGGTCAAAGAGGTTGAACTTATTGCGCAGCGTTCACACGAGGGAGGTCAATCACTCAATCAGATGAATGCAACCATGCAGGTGCTGTCAAAAAGCTCTGATGACATGAAGAATATTGTGAAGATTATAAACGATATTTCTGAACAAATTAATCTGTTATCGCTCAACGCAGCAATAGAGGCAGCACGTGCCGGTGATTTTGGTCGCGGATTTGCAGTTGTTGCAGATGAAATTTCAAAATTAGCAGAGCAGACAGCCATCAGTATAAAAGAAATAGATGGACTTATAAAGCAAAACAGCGCTGAGATGACAAAAGGCACTCAAAATATAACTCAGGCAATTCAGAATATTGGGTTTATCATCAATGGTGTTCGTGATATATCAGCAAGGATTGAACAGGTTGCTTCTGAAATGAAGGATCAGCTTGAAATAAAGACAAAAGTACAGGGAATGATCACTGATGTACAGGCTGGCTCTGAAGAGATAAAGAATGCAACCGAAGAACAGCGGATTGCCATAACGGAGATTTCACGTTCAATAAGCACAATCAATGAACTATCGCAAAGCAACGCTGGAGCTGCTGAGGAGATGTCAGCAAATGCAACAGGTGTTGAGCAACTGGCAGTAAAATTAAAAGAAATGGTTGCTTTCTTTAAGATATCATAATTTTTTGGATAAAAACACAGGGTGTGTTAATTATATACTGTGAAAAGGGCAAATAGCAATTTGCCCTTTACATGTTTATTGTACAGGAGCATTATACAACAATGGGCTTATCATTGGGAATTACTGGTTACCCGCAGAGTGGCAAAAAGACGTTATTACAGATTTTAACAAACAATTCATTTGATGCAAAAAAAGGGATTGGTGTTGCAACAATCCACGATGATCGCTTTGCCACACTGGTGAAACACTACAATCCCCAAAAGACAGCACCAGCCACCATTAATATTTCACTCATTGGTGATGTGACGGATGAAATTATTCAAGAAGGAAGTATATTTGGCAATATTGCAACAATGGATGCACTATGCTTTGTTGTGCGCGCTTTTAACGATGATTCTATATACCACGTTAAAGGCGGTGTGGACCCGTTTCGCGATTATGAAAAGCTTATCAATGAATGCATATTGCATGATATGATATTTGCAGAAAAGCGGATTGAACGTCTTAAGCAGGATAAAAAGAAAACAGCACAACAAAAAGAAAAAGAAATTATTTTGCTGCAAACATTTATGCAACATCTGGAACAGGGAAATCTTTTACACGGGCTTAGCCTTGCCGAAGATGATGTTGCTGTAATAAAGAGCTACCCGTTTATTACATTGAAGAAAATAATCGTTGTCTTCAATACTGATGATAGCGGCAGTGCTATTATAGATGCATTTAAAAGAGATTATCCAAACCATACTGTGCATGCCGTAGCTGTTGCGGAAAAGCTTGAAAGTGAAATATTGCTGATAGATGATGAACTGGAGCAAAAAGAATTTTATGCTTCTATGGGTGTGGAAAGACCTGCATTGCACGTATTATGCGATGCCATACTTGACTCGCTTGGATTGCAGTCATTTTTTACTGTTGGGCAGGATGAGGTAAAGCAGTGGCTTATACCCAAAAGCATAACTGCACCGCGTGCAGCAGGCTATATTCACAGCGATATACAGCGCGGGTTTATCCGTGCTGAGCTTATGCATTATGATGATTTTATTGCCGCAGGATCTGAGGAAGCTTTGAAAAAAGAAGGAAAGTATCACCTGGTTGGCAAAGACTATATTATGCAGGATGGTGACATTGTATCCTTCAGGTTTAATGTGTAGCAGTAATCGTGGTTTTTTATGTATTGTTTTTTGAAGAATGACCATTACCAAAACAAAGGCATATTAATTTTCAGCGATAGTTACTATGGATACGCTTCCTGGCGGACTTGAACGGATACGTGAGTCCTATCGTAAAAAAAAGAACATTGATGCAACGATAAAAAAGAAATTTTTATCATGTATATACAACTTTTATGACAGTAACTATCGCCACCTGCCCTGGCGAAATACCGATAATCCCTACCATATACTTGTTTCCGAAGTGATGTTACAGCAGACACAGGTTAACCGCGTTATTGAAAAATATTCTGTGTTTATCAAAAAATTTCCAACTATTGAAGCACTGGCACAGGGAAGCCTTCATGACGTTCTGGCTGTATGGCAGGGATTGGGGTATAACAGACGGGCAAAGTATCTGTGGCAGGCTGCACAGATTATTGTGTCACAGTACAATGGCAAGGTGCCAGACAGTCAACATGAATTACAGAAACTTCCCGGGTTGGGAAAGGCAACTGCGGCATCGGTAACAATTTTTGCCTTTAACAAACCAGCAATCTACATTGAAACCAATGTGCGTACAGTATATATTTACAGCTTTTTTGCTGATAATGAAAAAGTATCTGATACAATGATAGAGCCTTTAGTGAAAGTAACTTTAGATACTGCTGATCCAAGAAAATTTTATAATGCACTTATGGATTGTGGCACCTATATAAAACAGCATTATAATTTTTCACGTCATAGCCTGCATTACACAGTACAAACGCCATACAGTACTTCGCTTCGAAAAGTACGCGGCGATATCGTCAGGTATATTGTGAACAACGGTGCCGCAAATAGCACAATGCTTGCTCAGAATCTGGGATATACATCTGAAAAAATACAGGAAGCGCTTACGGCACTGTGCCGGGAAAACATGGTATGCGAAGATAACGGTGTGTATATGATACCCGGCCGTTAGCTTTAAAAAAATAATTGACAGAATGTTTACAATGTTGAAGGAATATAATGAGGGATTAGTTTAATTCCATACTTTTATTTTACACATAGAGAGGTTTCCCATGGTAAAACGATTTACTGTATTATTCCTGCTGGTGTTTGTTTTGTGTACATCAGCGCAGGTATTTGCTGTTCCGGTTGCATACCGTTCGTGGACGTATTTAGATTTAACGGCGCTGCTTTCGCCACAGTGGTCATGGACACTATTATCAAGTCACAGCTATGAGTATGAAAGGAAAAGTGACCCGGGCAAAGAAGAAAAAAAGACATTCTTTTATGAAGTTTTCACCGGTCCTGCCTACACCATGCGGTTTGATAATTTAACCGTTAAACTGCCATTATGGTATTACTATCAGAGCTTCCCTGTACGAGAAGAGGTTTCAACAACTGGTAAAGAAGAATATTATTATGCTCACAATATTGAATTTTTACCAATCGTTGAATACAAAATAGGTAAATTAAAATTCTGGAATCGAATAATATTCCATAATAAAGTCTATTCTACTTATCCAAGTTATACAACAAGTTCACTTAAAAAAGGATATTCATTACTAATCCGTGAATATTTCAGGATTGAATATAGCATCACTGACCAGTTTGCTGTTATGATTGGCGATGAAATATTCCAGGGTATCATTGATGATGAGGATACAAAAGATATAACCATGGCACCGCTAACGCCTGGTTTTGAATATGGTGGTTTTTCGCAAAACAGGGTGTATGTTGGATTTAGCTACAAGTTTACCCCAACCATTATCTTAACTCCAATGTACATGTATCAAACACAGTACTTTGAAACCGGGAATAAGTTAACCGAAAAAGACCACTACCTGTTTACAACATTGACATTCCTGTTTAAAACATACGAATAAACATAAAGCCTGCGGGAAAACCGCAGGCTTTTTTTGCCTCCAATATTTTCTGCTTGCATTTTTTACTATTTGCTGTTTACTATCGCTATCATGCTATCCGTATAAAAAGGTGTACCAATCATGAAATGTAACACATTAAAAGAACTGATAGAATTTGATGCTTCTGTACATAATCTGATTGAATCAGATACTCGTTTTCAATTAGTGGTAGATCGTTTATATGATTGTATACATACGTATCAGCCTAAAGTAATTGTAAAAATTGGAATTGGCAATCCACGCTACATACAGGCTATCATGGAACAATCAAAAGCATTACTTGTTGTGGTTGAACCATCACTGTCAGTGATTCAGTCGTTTTATACTGCCTATGGAAGCAAAGAATGGATAAACCGCTTTTATCCGGTGGCAGGTAATGTTAATGATTTTCCTGTAGATTACTATAAAGCTGATATGCTGGTGTGTATTGACTATTTTGATTTACTTGACACCGGGCGCTCAATTGATGAATTCCGGCGGGCATTGCAGTTTGACGGGGTGTTCTTTCTATCCGGGTTTGTGCTTCCCAATGATGATGTTGAAGGAATATTTGATGAGATAGTGCATGCAATCCATCCCCTGCATACCGACTATTACCTTGAGGATGATTTAAAAACATTTTTGCATCTCAATGAGTTTGAGATTGCAAAAGTTCATACTGAAAATACAGCATTAAATCTTTTTTCAATTGCAGAGTACCTGAATGCTGACACAAATCAATTGCAAAAAAGCATAGAAGAACAAAAAGAAAAACTTATCACCCTTTACTCATTACAGGGTGATGGTACAGTTACCCTGCCGTATATGATTGTAGCATCAATACGGCAAAAGCCATCCCGGGATGAGACCATTTAACTTGCTTCATGCTGTATAGTAAGAAGGATCGTATCCTTCTTTTCCATTATACTTTTCGCTCTGCTGCTTCATATAGCCTAAGTATGCCATTTCGTTAACTTCCAGTCCGCAATCCTTTAAGGTTTTCACCACATCTTCAAAATTGGGCGGGCATCCCTTCACTTCAACCGGCTCTTTGATGTTGGGGTTGTTTTTATTTGCCTTGATTATACAGTTGCCAAGTAATATTGTTTTATCGTATCCTGCACGTGCCTGCATCTTTTTGCCATTCAGGATTTCTATTTTTGGAAGGGGTTGCCCTTTAAATGCTGAAAGTACCAATATATTGCACATATTGGCAATTGGCGAGCATCCGGAGCACAGCGTATCGTCATATTTTGGAAGTGCCACTCCGGTAACACCCATCTTTGCAAAAACTCCGGGCCCGGTATTGTCTTCAGTCCAACTCCAGTCCCACTTAAGTGGCTGTATATGATCCTCTAATTTTTCACCTTTTATTTCGTAGTCTTGCAATGATAATGATTTTTTATGACGCCTGGCATATGTGACAAAGTGAGTAATGTCGGTTGGATCGTATCCCATAACTTTGGCCCCAACCATATCTGCAGCAAGAATATCAGTAGATGCTATGATAATATCTTTTTTGTAGGCATTCCCAAAGTGAAGTGCACCTTTTTCCAGCGCATAGATGCCATCAATTATTGTTAACTTTGGTTTTACGTAATCGGCAACAAATGGGAAACAGTATTCTAAATTAAGCTCAGGATGATGGCATAATTTCTTTGATGCTAATTTCAGGCACCCCTTAAGATTTTTTAATCCCAATGAAATCCTGGTTTGGCCATGTGTTTTTAATACAGGAAAATCTATTACAAAGTCCGATTGTAATGCTTCTCTTGCTATCATTAAATGTATTGTATCATCAATAGCACATTTTTCTGCATTGGATTCATTAAAATCAACAAGCTTGACACCGTATTTTGAAACAAGCTCATAATACCCTAAACCTTTAAATGCAGCCATGGTGCCAACGCCTTTTTTAATTTCAACAGAACCTTCGCCAATAGTTATATCATTGCACCCAAATTCTTTTAACAGAATAACAAGATCTTCAACAAGACGCGTTGTGGTAAAAACACCGTACGGTGCTGGTGGAAACAGTTCATCCCATGCAACTAAATTGGGCTTGATTAACACTTTATCAGTAGCTTTTAAATCAGCAAAACCATTACAAAGAACTATCGCCTGCTTTAAAGAGTCAGAGCTTTTAGTATATTTTACTATTGATACAGTTTGCATAATAACCTCCAGATGAAATTTTGGGTATGCTATCAAAGCCACAAATGAATACAACAACTTTTTCATGAAAGATTTATTTATATTTTAACCTGCTGACAAGATAAATAATTGAGTATGGGAAACTAAAACGGTGAATCGCGAATGCGTAATTAGCCGCCAGTGTCCAGGGAATCGGTAATATTTTTAAGTTTTAAGTATTCAACTGGTGTATGTACTTTCATGTGTGCTTTTGCATAATCCTTAACATTGCGAGTGATTAGATAATCCATATTGTTATTATAAGCACAATAATAGTGAATGGCATCCTCAAAATTTTTAAAATTTGAATCTAAAGCTAAACTAATTATTTCATCATCAACTGATAAGATATTAATAAATAGTCTCATCTTTGAAATATAATTAATTGCTGTTTTATGGGAATCTAGTTTTCGAATAATATAATAAATATTTGAAACAATTAATGAAGACGTATAACCAACTACGGATTTAGATTCCATTAAGCTGAATATACATGCAGAGGAATAAAAATGCGGTTGGCGAGTAAGGGCAATATCGAGTATTATATCAGTATCAATAAATAATTTATCTTTCATTTTAAATACTTGGAGATTAAAAAATCTTCTTTTGCGTTCTTATAATCAATACGTGCTTTATTCTTAACAATTCCACTTAATTCTTTTGTAAGCGGAGTAAGAATGAATGTATTGGAAGATTTTTCTGATATTGATTTTAAATAGTTTTCAACAAGTTTTGAAAGGCTGATGCGTCGAGATGCGGCATATGCTTTAGCTTGGGTTATGACATTTTTATCAATACTTAATGTAAGCTTTGTATTCATGACATTCTCCTCTTACGTAATAATATATATAAAAAGTACGTAATTGTCAACACGTATTCAACGGGTAAGGTAAAAAAAGTTTAGTTGGATACTGCTGTCATCACGGTAGAACCAACGGTTGCCCTTCAGCCCCCGCACAGACCTTTGTACAGCAGTGTCAAAACATACCCCACGTTGTGCTGACGAGTACAAAATGTGCCGGAGGTTAAAGGATCGTAAGCTACGAAACGGGTATGCGTAGTTGGACGAAGAAATAAACTTTGATGGAAAACAATGCCAGCGACACAAGGTCGATGGCAATTATGGAGAAAATGTTTAACACAGAATACAATAAAAAATTGATAGGGAGGATTTTTAAAAATTCACAAGATCAATTGACTCAATCATGTCACGTTTTAAGAACGTTGAAACATCAACAATCAAGAGGGGTAACGCAATGCAACAACAGGTAAGAGTTTATCATACATACAAAATTTTTTCCAACCGATGTTAAACCCCGTATCCACGTAAATCAGCCTACCATAGGCGCAAATTTCATCTCCATCCCGCATGTTGTAAAGCATGTTCAGGTGGATAATCTATATAATTTTGCTGAGCTACTCGGGGATCAACATAACTTTTGCCATGTGGACCATGCCACGCTGATCTATTATTTCATTCGCTATTTTTTACTCGCCTGTTAATTAATCTTCCTCATACTCAACAGCAATCCACGGAAAATTCTGTTCGATGAATGTTATTACCATCAGATTGATGTCATCCACGACAAATATATTCGGATGCATCCTCGGTATCGGGAGAATCTTTTCGGTTTTGGAATCGATGCTGTTGAAAAATCCCCTCTTGGGGGACGTTTCGCCGTTGGCGGGTACAAAAAGGATGATGGCACTGAACGTCAACGCCCTTTTGGCGTAATCATGGCGCATCCATGCGCGCGTAACGGGTGTCATATCGAATGTAATTTTTTTGGAAATTTCCGACTTCTTGTACATGATGATTTCATCATTGTTTTTGTATACAACGAGCTCATCTTCAGGCTTATATCTGCGGAATTTGATTCGTATGAACACCGCCATGACGGCAACGGCTCCAAGTATCGCCGAGATAAACCTTGTTTCCGGGTATAAAAAGAATATCACGCCAAATGCAACCGGCGGTAAAAGAAACAGGCTCAAGAACCATGGTGTCATGAGAAGTGATTTCGTCGTGACCCTGACCTTGAGCGCAAGACGGCCCGCCTGGGGATTGTTATCCGCGGCCGGCTGAATATCTTTACTGATTGGCCTCTGTTTCAATGTTTACTACCTCCTTTGTATTAACGCTTATAATGACCATCACGTCGATTGGGTTTTATGCCGTCATTCGTTCCTGCCAGCCTTGCGTATGAGCAGCATGAGCTCCATGTGCAGGAATATGCCGCCCGCGGTGAGGGACGGTATAAAGGAGCGATGTACCCTCTATAAACCAGGCACGACCTGGCGCCCGTTATGGGATTCCTGACGGAACAGTCAGCCGTGGCGCACTGGGGTTTGCCCTATACGATTCCTTTACGCAGGAATTTGTTGCGCTGTTAATGGAAATTCCAAAGCGGTTGTTTTTCCATACCTTAAATTAGCCCGTATGTCAACTTTTTTTTTTGATAGTTAATCCATAATTTTTTTATCAATGAGCTTAATATCCGCAAAACCTCTGAGCCAATACATTCGTTCTTCTCTTTGTTTTTATTTTCTCTAAAGCAGTATAGTATATATTGTTTGTAAATTTTATGCGATATCCTTTATAAAAATTTGTGGTAAACGCTTTATTGCCCAAAACAATCTTAAAACACGTTCATTACTTTTGTAAATCGTTTTTGAATTTGTTTTTGTATTGTTTATAATGAACAAATAATTGACATGCAGAATTTTATTGTATACAGTTATATAATACCATTGATAACCTGACTATAGGGAGGTGATTCATGAAATCGTATACAGAATTTTTAACCTTCAATACACGAACAAAACGGGATTATATAAACATCACTGAGCAGGTTGAAGCGATAGTTAAAAAAAGCGGCATCAGGGAAGGATTGTGCCTTGTTAATGCAATGCACATTACAGCATCTGTGCACATTAATGATGATGAAAAAGGTTTAATCAATGATATAGATGAATTTTTAGAGCAACTGGCACCTCATCAGCCACTATCGCGCTACCGCCATAACCGCACTGGTGAAGACAATGGTGATGCGCACATAAAGCGAAGTATAATGGGTAGAGAGGTTGTTGTTGCTGTGACCAATGGGAAGCTTGACTTTGGCCCATGGGAACAGATTTTTTATGCAGAGTTTGATGGACAACGGCCAAAACGTGTACTTGTAAAAGTAATAGGTGAATAATGAAGCTTGTTGATGTACATTGCCATTTAGAAAGCGAAAACTTTGCAGGTAAGCTTGACACTATAATAGATAAAGCAAAAAGTGTGGGTGTAGTAGCTCTGATTACCTGTGCGATAGTTCCCGGCCAGTGGGAACTGTCGCAAACTATCAGTAAAAATTATAAAGAAGTATACTTTGCACTGGGCGTCCATCCATGGTATATTGAAGAAGATTTTCACAGTGAATTTAATAAGCTTACTCATATTAAAGCTGATAAATACTGTGCCATTGGTGAGATTGGGCTGGATGCAAAAACAAACATTGACATGCAGTTACAAAAAAAATTCTTTGAAGATCAGCTGTCAATTGCAAATGAATTGGGAAAACCAGTAATTGTTCATTGCCGGGGTGCATTCAATGAACTTGTTGCATCAGTAAAACGTGTTGGTACACTTAAAGCGGGCGGTGTTATACATTCGTATTCAGGAAATGTGGAAATAACTAAACAGCTAATCCCGTTTGGATTTTATTTTTCATTTGGCGGCGCCATAACTTTTCGCAATAGTAAGAAAAAAGTAGAAGTATTGAAGTATATTTATCCTGATTATGTATTGCTGGAAACCGATAGCCCTGATATCCCCCCTGTTGAAAAAAATGGGGAAATCAATGTACCTGAAAATATAATCTATGTAGTCAAAGCAATCAGCGAGCTGATTGAAAAACCAGAAGAAGAAATTTCCAGTGTAACTACGTCTAACGCAAAAAGATTGTTTAATGTAACAGTATGACAAATCTGGTTAAGGTCAGTACTATGCCCACCATGGCAAGACAGATTCACCAGAGCTACTATCACAAGCTTAAAAAAGCTTAATTCTTAATGATTGCAACAAATATTTATTATATTTTCCAAACAGCTGATTTAGTATGTTGTGTAACTGTTCAGCTAAGGGTACATTGTGCTTGCAATTAGCAGAAAGCTTTAGCATTGATTTTCTTTGGTTAATTTGCGGGATGCCTTTATTGTCATGCTTACAAAAATTAGAATAAAATATATTTGCAACAATCAGGATATCCTGCAATGGAAGTAAAGCATTATTGACAGCGTGAGGTAAAAAAAAAGCATGGACAGTAATAATGAATATTTTGAACGTTTTTCACGCACTTCCATTCTTATTGGACATGATAAGCTGAGAAAACTTTTAAGATCAACTGTATGTATTGCAGGGCTTGGTGGTGTAGGCGGATATGCGTTTGAAGCAATAGTGCGTGCTGGTATAGGAACGATTTATATTATTGACTTTGACATAGTTGATATATCCAATTGTAACAGACAGATTTTAGCTACAGACAGCACATTGGGGATCCCAAAAGTGGATGTGGCCTTTCAAAGAGCAAAAGATATTAATCCTGACATTATCATCCATAAATACAACATGCACATTACTCCTGACAATGTGGCAAATCTATTCCAATCCCACTTTGATTTTGTCATTGATGCTATCGATGATGTTGCTGCAAAAGCGGCTTTAATTGAATACCTGCATGCCCATTCTATTCCATTTATAAGCTGCATGGGTGCTGCAAAAGCGCTTGATCCTTTAAGCCTAAGGATAAGCGATATCAGTAAAAGCCAGTATTGCCCGTTAGCACGTGTTGTAAGAAAACGGCTGAAAGAAAGAAATATCACTAAAGGTGTTACCTGTGTTTATTTTCACGAGGAAAGGGTAAAAAATAGAGGTTACTCGGATAAAGAAAATGTTCCCGGCAGCTTATCATATATGCCCGGGATAATGGGGCTGGCTGCAGCTGGTTTTGCAATAAGGCATCTAACAGGCAAAGAATAACTATCCGGAACTATCGCCTGAAAATAAAACAATTAATGATTTGCTGTAACGCCTAATGAAGAGAGCAGTACCACAACCTCATAAGCCGACAAATCAGTATATAATACAGGGATATCCTCTTCCTCAGCACGTTTAATAAATTCTTCCCGCGGTTTTATACCGCCAGCAACAACAATTGCGCTGAAATCCTTAAGGGAAGCAACCGCTACCGCATTGGGATGTGTTAAAATTGTAATCCAGATATTACCTTTTTTTCC
Source organism: Leptospira biflexa (assembly GCA_020721905.1). Lineage (GTDB taxonomy): Bacteria > Spirochaetota > UBA4802 > UBA4802 > UB4802 > UBA4802. The sequence continues at coordinate 17,223 of DYLU01000052.1, forward strand.
ATTAGCATTAACATCAGATAGCATATCACCAACATAGCCACCTGTAATCAGTTTTGAACAATCGGCTTTAGATGTCAGCAGTTCAAAATTTGTTTTTTGTTGAATTTCGTTTACCGTGATGTCCATGATTAAATCTCCATAATGATTGCTTGATGTTATATCTATACTGATTTTTGTGCCCTCACCAGGCTTTGAACAAATTCGCATGACATTGGCATGACGCTTAATATTAGACAGGCCCATGCCAGCGCCAAATCCAAGCCTGCGTATCTCATCGGTAGCTGTTGAAAAACCCTCCTGCACGGCCAATTTAATATTTTCAATACCTTTGCCTTTATCCTTTATGACTAAATGCACCGAATTTGGTCTGCAATAGGCAAAAAAGTAACCCACCTTTGTGTATGATACCACATTTATCTCAGCTTCATACAAAACGATAGCAACACGTTGAATAATATGAGGTGGATATTCCCGTGAACGCAATTCGCGTTTTAATGATGTTGATATCCTCCCTGCATTATCAAAATCCCCACCTCGCAAGGTGTATGAAAATATATGATTAGCACAGTGCGTGTACTGCATAAATTAGTTTAATCAACTTTTTCAATAGATGCTTTTATTCCTGCACCATATAGTCTTCCGCAGGTCTCAAACATTATGCATTTGGTCCTGAGTAACGGTATATTTTTACGTTTTGCAAGCTCTACTGTGTCCATTTGAGGCACCTTACCCCGTACAAATACCACACCAATAAGGTCAAGGACTTCAACAGTCCTGATTACCTGTGGATTGGTAAGACCAGTGATAAATAATGCCCTTTCTTTTGCATACGCCAGTACGTCGCTTAAAAGGTCAGATGCAAATGCTGTGTCAACTTCAACACTATTCAGCATTTCTTCGCCAACTATCACATCTGCATTAAGCAAATCCTTGATTTCAGATAGTTTCATATCCTGTTTACATTTTCCCTGTTAAGATGTTGAATATATAACAATATGTACACTTTTTTCATACAATTCTATATATCACTTTTTAGTCAAGTAATAAATATCAGTTGTTAATCATGCCACGGAAATATACAGTCATTGCAGTTAAAATTCCTTTTTCAATATCTAACGAATCATCATTCACTGCCCACTGAAATACCAATTCTTTGATGGATCCCACTATGCACAGTGATGTCAAAAGAGGATCAATAGAGCTTATTACTCTTCCTTTTTGCTGAGCTTTAGCAATATATTCTGCTGACATTGTAATTATTTTGTTATAAAAATTATTAAGTTTCTGCAATAGTGCTTTATCAAGGCCAATAGCTTCTTTTAACATAATGCGGACAAACATTTTAAATTTTTTATCATTGATAAGTTTTTGTGCGATAGTAATATATAATGAGCTTATATCTTCAATTGGTTTATCCATTGAGATATCGAGCACGCTTATTACCCTGTACATTTCCTCCAGGTGGGAATCAACAATCATGTGTAATAAATCATCTTTCCCATTAAAATGAAGGTAGAATGTACCCTTGGCAATTCCTGCCTTTTTTAAAATTTCATCTAATTTTGTGTTATGGTATCCTTTTGTTGAAAAAAGTTCAAGTGCAACGTGCATTATTTGTGATTGGCGTTTTAAACCATCTTTACGTTTTTTCGTAATTTTCATTGTGTGGCCGGCATCTTCTCATTAATATTTTAATATACTTTAGTATGGAATAAATACAATTACCATGCGCTAAATATCAATAATAATTTTTTATATTTGTTCATGAATTATTCCTTGAAAGATTTTTATAATTAAAGAAGTTTACATTATTTCACTTTTTACTTATACATTTGTGATTATGATAATTATTGATGAAAAATCAGATCTGTATGGTAAAATTATATTTACAATTACAAATATACATGTATATCATCTATTCATACATAAAAAATGTTACATTACAAGGAATTTACTATGAAACTACATTCGCTGTTTACACCTCCACCATCTAAACCGCTTCTTCCACCCGAAAAGGTAAAAAAGTTATATCCTAAATTGCGATGGAATATCCTGGAAGCAACATTTATTGGATATGCCACATTTTACATTGTCCGAAACAACTTATCTACTGTTGCAAAGGATATGCAGGCAGTTTTTGGCTATGATCATTCGCAGATTGGAAGTATTTTAGCAGTAAGTGCATTTGCATACGGGGTTGGCAAATTTTTGCTTGGCTCTGTTTCTGACCGCAGCAACGTGCGCACCTTCATGCCGTTTGGGCTGGTGGTAACAGCACTCATAAACTTTGCATTTGGTGCATGCCACAATTATACACTTCATTTCTGGCTATGGGCATTAAACGGATTTATTCAGGGTGCCGGCTGGCCTCCCTGCGGAAGATCCATTGGGCACTGGTTCAGCGTCAGTGAACGCGGTACCATTTTCTCGGTCTGGAATATAGCACACAATGTTGGTGGTGGCATTGCAGGAGTACTGGCAGCCTATGCTGCAAACCATTTTGGCCTTCAAAATGCTTTTTTTATTCCGGGAACTATCGCCCTTATATGTGCCGTATATTTGCTGTGGCGATTGCGCGATACGCCGCAATCAGTTGGGCTGCCTCCCATTGAAGAATATCGCAATGATTATCCTCCTCAAATGCACGATCATCTTGAACAGGAGTTGTCAACCAGAACATTGTTTGTTGATTACATACTCAAAAACAAACTTTTATGGGTAGTGGCTTTTGCAAACTTTTTTGTCTATATAGCCCGCTACAGCATGCTTGACTGGGGACCAATGTTCCTGCGTGAGGTCAAAGGAGCAAACCTTGAAGCTGGCGGGTTTGGCGTGTTTGTACTGGAGTTTGCAGGAATTCCATCAACCATACTGTTTGGCTGGATTTCAGACAGGCTGCAGGGGCGCCGCGGTATGGTAAGCTTACTGTGCATGATTCCTGTGGTGCTTGCGTTTTATGCCATAGTTGTGTACCCGCATACCAGTATGTGGTTTTACTATGCAATGTTTTCGGTTATTGGATTTTTTGTGTATCCCCCTGTTATGATGCTTGGTGTTATGGGTCTTGATTTAACCAATAAAAAGGCTGTGGGTACAGCAGCAGGTTTTATTGGTATGTTTGGCTATCTGGGACGAACGGCACAGGCAAAAGGTTTTGGATTTGTTCTGGATTATTTTAACACTATCTATGATGTTTCAACCAGTTGGAATATAGTTCTTTACATAATTGTGGGCTCTACCATTACATCTATATTGCTATTGGCATTCACATGGAAGGTTAAGCCGCGAGGCTAATGTGCCATTGATAATTCCGCAACTTATATCAGGGGGTATAATTAGCAACTATTCCTGTTCATCGCGTTGCAGGCACTGTTTGTATGCCTGTTCCCCACAGCGGGATAAAACATACATACATGCTGATATACTGCAAGCCGTATGTGCTGTTTTGCTGAAACACGGTTGTACTGGTGTTCACGTTGGTGGAGGTGAACCGTTTTTACAGATTGAAAAGCTTATTGAAGCTATTGATATCATAACAAGCTATGGCATAGATATTGAATACATTGAAACCAATGCATCGTGGTATACCGAAGATAAAAAGCATATATTGCACAATCTTAAAGAACATGGCATCCATACCTTGCTCATATCCATAAGCCCGTTTCATAACGAGTTTGTACCGTTTTCAAAAACAAAAGCGCTTATTGCCGCCTGTAACGCTAGCGGCATACATGTCTTCCCGTGGGTAATGGATTTTTACAGGGATTTATCGGTGTTCGATAGTTCCTGCACTCATCCCCTTGCAGAATATGAATCGTATTTTGGCAAAAGATATGTTGCGGCAATCCCTGACAGATACTGGATTCACTATGGCGGCAGGGCAGTTAAGCTTTTCAAAGGTTACTATCGCACAAAACTGCTTGAAGAAATACTGTGCAGCCCACCGTGCCGAGAGCTTACCAGTACAAGCCACTTTCATTTTGATGTGTATGGGAATTATATTCCAGGACTTTGCAGTGGACTTGCAATACATGCAAATGACATAGGGAAAGCAATTGACAGCACCTACCCTTTCATAACAACTCTGTACAACTATGGTGTTGCTGGATTATATAGATTAGCCCGGCAGGAAGGTTTTGTTGCTGAAAACAGTTATTTGAACAAATGCGATTTGTGCTTACATATCCGTACTTTTTTTGTTATACAGAAGAAGTTAAACACACCTGAATTGCAGCCTGTTGAGTTTTACCATAATTTGTGAGTTCATAGAAAATAGATAGCACCATATTAATGGAAAAAGAATGACAAATTCAGGTATGTTAGTATATTCTTCATTCCGAAGGAGCGCAAGCGACTGAGGAATCTAAATGTACACAGCAAAGGATGAGATCCCTCACGTTCGTTCGGGATGACAGTGGGGGAATGTTTGGGATGACAGATTATAATTTTAATTGACAGATGATGATTATTGTTAGTATCTTACT
>DYLU01000120.1 GCA_020721905.1 Leptospira biflexa
CGTTGAGCGGTATTGTCGCCCATAAAAAGCACTGTACCTTCATTGGGCTGTAACAATCCCGATATTACCCCCAGAAGGGTTGTTTTTCCTGAACCTGATTTGCCTGTTAATGCAGTGATAGTGCTTTCCTGAACTTCAAAACTTACATCATCAAGAACTTTGCGCTCATCATACTGAACACTTATCATGTTTACCTGTAACAATGCCACTGTTTCACCTCACTGTTTGCTTAATGCTTTAAATAAATTCATATTTGATGCAAAAATAGCCGGGATTAATGCTGATAACGATGAAATTGCAATTGAAAAAAGAACAAGACCTGCACAAACATTCATCCCTACCGGATTAAGGCCAATACCGCTCAACGCCGGCACCAGTGATGAAAGTTTTGCACCAGCAGCCTTTATTAAATATGCACCTGCTAAATATCCAATAAAACCATACACTGCACCAATAAAAGCTGCTTCAATCAAGAATGTCATGATTATTCTGAATTTTGATACACCTAAAATCCTGCGCAGTGAAAAACTGTAACTTCGGTTATAGATGATGATCAAATATGAATTAAATATTGATATAACAGTCAGCAGCAACAGGAAAAAACCAACAAATATTGAAAATCCATCAATAATACTCATGGCCTGATTTGTTTTGCTGGCCACTTCATCCAGGGAAGTGACGGCAAGTCCCATGGATTTGATCCGTTTTGTAACTTCTGGCAGTTTTTTGACGTCTTTCACTTTTGCATACAATCTGATATACAAAACTGGCCGGGCACTTTTAGTTTCTTGAGCATACCGGGCTGCAATTTGATTTACAAATGTGTCAGGGACCACAATACCCGTTAAATTGAAAACCGTTGAAAATGAATGAACTACAGCAGGTATTTCAAAGCGCTTTTTTATTTCAGTACCCTTTGGGGTATTAATTAATATTGTTATTGGTAGCCCTTTTAAGGTATCTTCAGTAAATAAAGGAAGATTGTTTATTGCAGCAAAATTGTTAAACATATCCAGTGCCACCTGTGGGGCTATCACCGGCACCGGCTCATTGGGATAATATCTGAATGATTTATACCCCGGCACTTTATCTTTTATAAACTGCTGACTTACACCGCAAACAGGTACATAGGGCGCGCGTGATTTTCCTAATAACTCAATTTTTACTTTTGTTGCAGCATTTATACAGGTAACAGTATACACTGATGCAACACTATTCATTTTACGAATAGCTTTAACTTTTTCTGCCGGAATGCTGTTAATGGTATACGAAAGCGTTGCTTCACCGGTTTTTGCCTTTGGTTCAATAATAATTTCGTTAATATCCAGTGAGCCAAAAAGCCTATTTTCTACAAAATTGGTAACAGAATCCCTCAGTGAAAGATACAGTACTAAAAAGGCTATAAGCAATATGATGCCAAAACTTGACAGCAAAGCTTTCCATATATTTTTAACTATCTCTTCAATAACTAATTTTGCATTTCGAATAATGTACTGTACCATACTGATGCACTTCCTCATAAAAAATTGTATAAAACTTCACTATATCTTATAACATACATCCTATGAAACTAAATAAAAAATTATGCAATTATAAAAAAATTATTGCATTTTTATTAAATACCATACATATCTTCATAAAACAACAAAAATTTAATGCAATGAAATAAAGAAATATTTATGTCAAATAAAAAAATATTATTATATATATTGTTTATCATACCATTCCTTTGTTGTGCAACATATACCCCTGTAGAAAAAATATACGAAGATAACAAAATTGTAAAAATAATTATAAGAGATAAAAATGGCGTAACAGGATGGTATATAATTAATTACGATACAAACAACAGAATCACAGGCCTTAATAAATATACACCGTATAAAAATACTCCCATTACCAAAATTAAGCTTCAATACAGGGGCAAGCTTTTAACCAGCTACACCATTTCGTCAACATCTCCCGGTAGTGATGCAGTGTTGTACCAATCAACTCATATCTTTAACTATTCATCTACTAATAATCTCAGGCGAGTTGATATTTCACTTAACAAACCTGCAAGTATAAAGCAGGCAGGAACAACTTTTATCAGAATTCAATATACCTACACCAATAAATCAGTAACAGGATTATATATCACAGGTGATGCATCAAGTTTTAAGGTTTCCTGTACTATAAGCTATCGCAAAAATACTATTGATACAATTGCTATTGATGAAAAACGATATAATACAGCAACAAAAAAATTTGAACAGGGTTTAAAAGGCACGTTATATATTGACCAAACACCAAAATACTACATTGACGAAATAACCAGCAGCAAAATTAAAGACAAAAACAAGCTTGCCTCAATCTATACTGAAACATACATACAGGATGCTTTTAATAAACTTACATTGATAAATGGCAATGAACAGATAATTGATTATTTTCTTTTGTCCGATAATTCATTGTAATGAATTTTTTATTAATTATTATTGTTATTTTTTGCCTTGTCAAAATAATCCTTGAATATGATAATGTACCCTTATAGTAGTTTTTTTTACCACATATATAGTGATTAACAGGAATATGTATGCCAAAAAAAGGTAAACAGGAAAAATCTATAAAATCAAATATAACGTCTGCAACTGAAAGCCAAACAAAAAAACACAGGCTTCAAAGGCAGAAAAAAGTTACACAAAATAATAATGAAATCATCAAAGCAAACTTTGATGATTTCACCGATTCTTCTATATCCTGGTACTTAGAGCAGATTAATAAAATCCCCCTTTTGACACGAGAAGAGGAAGATGCACTTGCGCGCCGTGCCCGTGCCGGTGACCATAAAGCTAAAGAAGAATTAATAAAAGCTAATTTGCGGTTTGTGGTGTCTATTGCCAAGAAATATCAGACCGGCGGTATTTCATTACTTGACTTAATTAATGAAGGGAACATGGGGCTCATAAAAGCTGCTGAGCGCTTTGACCCTGACAGAGGATACCATTTTATTTCCTATGCAGTGTGGTGGATCAGGCAGACAATACTTCTGGCTATTTCACAAAAAACTTCACTGATACGGCTGCCGCTGAACAGAACTGCCGATATGCAAAAAATTGACAGGGTTCATAAGTCGCTTGAAAGCAAGCTTGGCCGTGAACCAAGCCCCGCTGAAATTGCTGAAGAACTGGATATGGACAATGATGAAATCAACCACTTGCGAAATATCACGCAGGATTTTGTTTCGCTGGATGCTACCATTGGGAATTCGGAAGATAATACTGTATTGAGCCTGGTTGAAGATCTTAAGGTTGAGTCACCTGATAAAAAGCTATTTGACGAATCATTGAAA
>DYLU01000121.1 GCA_020721905.1 Leptospira biflexa
GCGATTACAACCCACCTGATTACAGCATTAATGCTTTAACAACAAGGCCAGCAATACTGAATCAAAATTTTAAGGAGTTTTTATGGTAACAGAAGGTAAATATGTAGCCATCCACTACACAGGTACGTTCGATGATGGCCAGGTGTTTGATTCAAGTTTAGATGGTACACCTTTTGAATTTCAGGCGGGAGCCGGCATGGTTATTCCCGGTCTGGACAGAGCGGTGTTAGGCATGAAGCTTGATGAAGAAAAAGATATCGTTATTGCACCCCAGGATGGTTACGGGGATTATGACGATAATCTGTTATATGCATTTCCACTGGAAGAAGTACAGCAGCAGTTTAAGCCTGAAATTGGGATGACTATAGGCCTGCAGATGGACAATGGCTCACAGATCCCTGGAATAATCAAAGAGATAACTGATGATGAGGTTGTTGTTGATATGAATCATCCGCTGGCAGGAAAAACACTACACTTTCATGTAAAAGTGGTCAACATTAGCGATTCCCCTGAGTACAGCGGCGGATGTGATTCATGCGGCGGCTACAGCGACGGATGCAGTTGTTAAGTAACTAAACCATGCAAAAACACGCAGTCAGGTATCTTCACCTATAAATTGGCAAATATGCTTTTTTGCACTCAATAAAGCATCAAAAAAACCCACAGCAGCGCTGTGGGTTTTTTATTTACCGTGCCATTTTAGTTTTTACTCCAACAAGCAGGTCCTCGGCCTTTTTATACTGACCCTTAAATATATACAGCATACTCAGGCGGGTGTATTCGGACAGGTCTGGTTTTTCTTTCATTATCCTGTGTTCAAGCTCTTTGATTTTTGAATCAATATCGCCAATTTCTTTTATTTTGTTTTCATAGGTTAAGCTTTCTAAATACGCTTTAAACTGAGCATATTTTGGACTGCTGGTTAATGCCGTAGTAAGGTATTTTATTGCCTTTTTAAAATCACCCATGTGGTAATAGCAGAAACCATAGTATCTGTTTATAAACATTTTGTCATCAGCAATATGGGCTATGCGGTTTAAGCATTCAATAACCTTTGCATAATCTTTGTTTTCATAATAGATGTATGCCAAAAGATAATTTGCCTTGAGGTGAAGATGCTCCAGAGCAACCGTTGCTTCAAAAAAACGCAGTGCATTGGTATAATCCTTCAAGTTAAAGTACGCCATGCCTGTATAAAAGTTGCCTTCAATAAAATCGCTTTTAAGCTGCAGTGATTCATGAAAATACTGCAGCGCCTTTTCATAATCACCGGCATTGTAATATTCAACACCAAGGTTTAGCAGCACCTTATGATTCTTCTTTATTGATAATGCTTTTACATACACCTGAATGGCTTTTTCACTGTTGCCCATTCGGGAATATATCTCGCCAATATTGTTATATGCCTCAATAAATTGCGGGAACACTTCAACTGCATGCATATATGTTTCAATAGCCTGTGCATAATTTCCCTGATTGGACAATGCAAGCGCCTGATTATATATGCTGGCAGCATCAGTTGGCACACCCGTTGCTTTCATACCCAAAACCTCTTTCTAAGTAATATGCATTTATCACCTGTATTATACATATCGGTAAAAATTTAATTTTCATTTAGAATTTCATCATAGCATCTTGCGGGCGACAGTTACTGATTAAAAAATTTAATATGCCATACGTTTACCGTCATAGGTAATCTTTTCTTTTTTTCCCGAAGCGTAATGAAGCAGAATCCCGTCTTCCATGAAATGATAGTAATACAGGTCGCTATCTATCTGGTGATACCACAACTTTGTGCCTTCTTCACGTTCCACTTTAATCAGAAAATACCTGTCATCATCATCCACAAATATAAGATACAGGAATCCCCTGTATAAAATCTCAAGAAATGTGCGCCCCGGGATATACCACATGGTTGAGCCATTGCTTCGCGCCAGCGTCAAAAACATGCCTTGAGTATCGCCGGTTCTGCAGGCAATATAGTAAAAACGGTCATCATACAGTACATTCTGAATAGCCATGGGTTCTGAAAGCTTTTTTACCCATAGCTTTCTGCCATCCGGTTTGCTCACGCACAGCAGTGTATCTTTTTCAGTGTTATATACAATTGCAGTGTCATTACAGGTAAATGTCAGCATATCCACAATGATTATGCAAAAATCCCTTTATGCTTCATAGCATCAATGATTAAACGCGCAATCTCATCTAAGGCATAATTTTCGTTATTAATGACTATATCATAATTATGCGGATCCTCAGGATCAAATTTAAGGAAATCTTTTATAAAGCTTTCCCTCTCTACTTCCTTCTGTTCAATGATTTCCCGTGCCTCAGTTTGTGTAACTTTAAGCTTTGCTGCCATACGCTTAACTTTGTAACTCATTGGCGCAACAATACGCACATGTAACCCATACGGCATGCCTCTCGTTATAACATTCCCTGCTCTGCCTACTATTACCACATGTCCATTGATTGCAAGAGTTCGTACCACCTCGGCTAATTTTCTATATACAGCCACCTGAGGAGGAAATTTGCTGAATGTTGTCTGAAAAAGATCGGTCATCTTGCTTCGTGCAGTATTTGTCAATGTTTCGGTTAATTCCTGTGTCAATCCCAGGTCCAGAGTTATTTTTTCAAGAATCTGTTTATCATATGCTGCCCATATTGGAGTAGTATGATATTCTTTATTCAATATATCAGTCAGCTTAACTGCAATATCAAATCCGCCACAGCCATATTCCCGTGAAATTGTAATAAAGGGAAGCGTATTGGCTTTTTCCTTATCTTCGACCACCTGCTGTTTCTGCCGCCGCCAGTGTTCAATCTGCTTAAAAATAGCGCTTTCTTTTACGGCTACATCTTTCATAGTGGCCTCCTTTCTTTATAAGAACTATCGCCCGTAAAAAATAAACATAAAAGCTCTGGCACGTGCAACTGCCTCCTTACTGGCACGTGCAACTGCCTCCTTATTGCATTTATAAAATACGCAACAAAAAGAAAAATAGCAAGGAAAAATTTGAGAGGGTGGTGATTGGGTACCCCAATCACCATAGTGTAGCAAAAAGAAAAATAGCAAGGAAATTGTTGGTCAAGTTTGATTGGGCTACCAATCACTATTATTTAACTAAACTAAATCAGCAAGGAAATTGTTGGTCAAGTTTGATTGGGCTACCA
>DYLU01000122.1 GCA_020721905.1 Leptospira biflexa
ATGTCCTTGTTATTGTATTCGTTGGTGTATTGGTTATTGTATTTGTTGGTGTATTAGTTATTGTATTTGTTGGTGTATTTGTCCTGGTGTTGGTTGGAGTATTTGTCGGCGTATTTGTCCGCGTATTCGTTGGTGTAAATGTCCTTGTTACTGTAGGTGTATTTGTAGGTGTGTTTGTTTCACATATCATTAATACAATTTCAGCAGTTGCCTGTTTTTCTACAAGGTTCGCAGTATTATAAAGATTTTTTTTATCGCAGGTAACTTCTATTTGTAAATTATATTGCGGTTGACCTGTATCGGCAAGCCATGCAGGAGCAGAAAAAAATTTAAGTAAAATATATGCATTACCTAAAGGTAAATCAACCGGAACCTTTGCTCGCCATGTTATTATATACCAGCCAAGGTAACCAGGAGCAGGGGGGTTAAATAATCTACCTTGTGAGCCATAATTACTGAACCCTGGTCCAGTTGGTGTTGCACCCTCTCCATGGATGGTTGAGATAAAAAGCCAGTCATTCGGATTATTATTTGCAACATTTTCCCATGTTGTATTTTGTGAAAATGCACCTGCTATATATGTATATTCATTTGTTCCATCATGCCTTAACTCTATATATAAAGTAAATTCCTGTCCTGGGCATAAAAATTTTGGTTCAGTTGTTACACTTCTTATATATTTGGTTGCTAATATATTTTCTGATAGTAAAAATAATACTATCAAAATTATAAAAAAATTAAAAGAATTTCTCATAAAATCACCTTTTTACGGACATGGCGGCATTTGCAATGCGTCAAATGTAATTATAATACAACCGCTTGCGCCTGAATTAAAAGGAGTAAACCGCCACCAATAAAGTTTTCCACCTGTTACATTTATAGGACCGCCAGTTTGTGAAGGAGTCAAGCCAGTATAACTTATTCCTGTTACAGAAAGGCAACTCGGTATTGTATCCCATATATCAACACTTGTGAGACCTGCACCTGAATTTTGATAACATATCTGAAACTGTCCGCTATTTCCTATGCAAACCTGTGTTGGATTAAATGTTTTGGTCACTGTATAGTTATAGCATTTACTTAACCAATCATAAATATTTTTAATCATATTATCAGAAACAGTATTTTTTAAAGTAGGTTCAGTATACATATTGGTTTCCCAGGCAACAATCATTCTACCATTTGTTTTTAAATCGCCTGGTAAATACCCCATAACAACTGCGCTTGGACCTCCTGGCGCTTCCGTAGGATCAGAAGAAGCTCCCAGATCAGTTGTTACCAAAGACCTGGCACTACCTAATTGTGTTAAACTTATTCCACCACAATAATTTGCGTTCATATCTCCGGACAATGTGGTAAAATCCGTGCTGAAATTTTCAGGCGTTGTTGAAAATTGATTAACTGCCCATGCCCCATTTCTTACATTTGCCCTACTCTGACCTAAAGGAGTATTTGCAACATAATTTATAAACATTATTAAATTTGTATTCCTGCAATAATAATCATGATGCTCTCCCTGTAAATAAAGATGCCCACCATTATTCAAAAAATCTATAAATAAATCCCAATCCGTCTGACCCGAAGGACCTATATATGTCAACACATCTTCCCATATAGTTCCATCAAATTCTAAATTATTTCTTAAATCTAAAAATCTTAAATCCCATACTTCGCACCAGTTTCTTAAATTTGTAACACCATATTGCGCAACGAGTTCATCATAAAAACCGTTTCTATTACCACAATTTATTACCAATTCATCTATCTGTGGTGCTGGAGTTATTGATAGTAAAGCACTTTTTATTGCATCTTTCATCTGTGTGCTATAGGTTGAACATGGAGATGCACCAGTCCCCGCATAAATTAGTAAAACTTTTTCGCCTGGATTAGGCGGTTGTAACAAAGGATCATCATCAGATAATATATATACAGGATATGCAATTAACACAAAACTTAAAATACAGATAAAAAATTTTTTCATTGCTTCAATCACCTTTATTTTTTTATTACTGCTATTTTAACTTTGCCCTCTTCAATATAACCATCTGAACTTTTTGCCTCCAAAACACATATAAAAGGACCTTCGCTTATTTCCTGTCCTGTTGCTGTCTTAAGATTCCATTCAATAAAACCATTATTCAAATTTCCATCAAGTTTTCTTACTAATTCACCTGCAAAATTATAAATATAAACATTAATAAACCCAGTTTTTTTATATTCCCATGTAAATTTTATTTTATTAGTAATTGAACTTATAACAGGATTTGGATAAACTTTTATATTACTGATTATTTGTTTTTTATCATTTAAGATTATAACTGTTTTTGACGCAACAACAGAAATACCACTTGCTGATTTTGCAATAACCTGTATTTCATAAACACCAGCAGATACTAAACTACCCTGGTCATTTTTGCCATTCCAGATAATAATATCAGTTGGATTATTACTATAGTTTAAAGGTATACTTTTTGAATCATTATCAACTGAAATTATATCATCAACACCTAAAACAATATTATCAGGTATTGAACTTTTAGTTTCACGTATTGTTTTTACAAGTTCGCCTGCGCTATTAAATATTCTGATTTCTACATACTTATCAATATTAACCACCGATATATTCACTGTTTTTATGTTTATATGACCATATTCATCTTTTTGTTCTACTTTTATATAATATACCCCGTTTTTAACATATTGGCCATTGTCATTTTTTGAATCCCAGATAAATGTAGTGCCTTCACCTTCTAAATTCTCTGGCGTATTTATACTTGATAAAAATATTTCTAAATTTTTATCTGTTGTAATCATAGAAACTTCTTTTCCTTCTGAAAGCAATAAAACATCTCCTACAATTTCATCTGCTCTTGTTATTTTAAGTGTCCTTACGAGTTCTCCTGATTCACTGTATATTCCAATTGTAATTATATACGGGAAAGGTGGTAATGTAAGGGTTATTGTAGGCGTTGCTGTTTGGGTGGGTGTATCTGTTGCTGTGTAGGTTGATGTAAATGTTGACGTTATTGTATTTGTCCATGTTACTGTCCATGTGTCAGTCGGTGTATTTGTATTTGTATATGTATTCGTATTTGTTGGCGTATTTGTATAAGTCCTCGTATTTGTAACTGTAAAAGTATTTGTAGGCGTTGGTATATAAG
>DYLU01000053.1 GCA_020721905.1 Leptospira biflexa
GCTTGACACATTAACACCATCTGAACGCGAGATATTAAAAATGCGCTATGGCCTGGACGGAAATGAACCAATGTCATTGCAGCAGATAGGTGAACGTTTTAAGCTTTCAAAAGAACGTATCAGGCAGATTGAAAAAAAGGCTATTCGTAAACTGCGGTTACCTTCCCGCAGCCAGAAATTAAAAAGCTTTTTAACGGATTGACCACACGCTATGAGATATTCAATAATTGGATTACTGGTAGGGATACTTTTGGGGATTGCACCTGTTTTCATAATCCATACAGGATTTGTGCTTACTCCCTTATGGTATGGTTCATTACAAAAAATACAGGCTATAGAACCTGCATCCGTTGATTATGAAAAAATGTCCTTTGCTGTTACAACCGATAATGGCTACCACTATATTGGTGCCAATGGTGTGGTACATAAATTTATTTCAGCCGCTGATGCTTTTGTTAAACCTACCAGCGATGGCAAATTTTATATTACTTATAAAAAGATTGGCAATGAAATAGCCATGTATAATGCTGTCAATGAGTTTTTCTGGAAACTGCCTTCAACCGAGTATCCCTATATTTCACCTGACGGTTCAATTATTATACTCCTGACTGCTGATGGAAGTTCAGCGCGTATTGCTGACTTCAACGGCAATGTGTATCCCAATGATGAACTCAACGGACAATTTACCACTGCCATAGCGTTTTCACAAAAAGGCTCTTTTGCAGGTATTGGTTTTATTGACGGGCGTTATTATATATGTAACAATAAAGGGCAGATTATTTATAAGGGAACCTCACCATCATCAACTGTTGTTAAGGGTATGGCTATAGATGATACCGGAAGCTATGCTCTGATACATTGCGGAAACAGCAGCAGGGATTATATGGTTGGCATTACTATTGCCGGCAAAAAAAGTTTTACATATGAACTATCGGCACCACATTATGTAAAAACATCAATGGCAATTAATACGTATGGCAAAGCACTATTTCTGGATTTTGAAAAGTTGCTTGAAATTGACATCAAAGGAAAAGATGTTACCCCATATGCTATCATCAAAAAACGGTATGGCCAATCACAGATAAGTGTCAGTAACGACATTTTTATGATAAGCTATCCTGCCAATGCAGGTGGCTCGGTATGGTATGTGTGGCAATGGGGGAAGGGGAAGATCTATTCCAGAGAATTTATTGAAGAACCATTTCTTGACAACTCACTATCAGGTTCAGTTGTTCTTCTAAGAGGTCAGGATATGCTTGCATGCTTTGTCTATCAACAGTAAGCCAATGCTTAACCTTTTCAATTTTTTGCAATAACTGCATGTTGGATCTTTTTTTTGCACCATTAGCGAGAATATCACATTTTTGTAATGCAACGTTTATGGCCTTTGTATAGTATTCATCTGGCAGTTTAGTCCCATAGTGTTGCAGCAATTTACATATTGCATACACCCTGAACCTATCCATACCCCACAATGCCCTGGAGAGCTGATCCCCGTGACCACCAAATTTAACTACAAGCTTATGAGGTAAAAGTCCAACATGATATTGCCAGGCAATCCTTAACCACATGTCATAATCCTCGCAAACAGTTAACCTTTCATCAAACAATCCCACGTTTTCAAAAACACTTTTATGGACTACCACTGCCGATGGGCTTATCAGGCACAGATGCAATGAATCTTCAAATATAAATCCTTCCCTTTTTATATGCCTTGTTTGAGGATTAACAACACGCCCTTTTCGTATCCATGTTTCATCAGTCTGATGAATATATATATCAGGATGAGATATGATATACTCATACTGTTCCTGCAGTTTGGTTTTGCGCCACACATCATCGGAATCTAAAAAAGCTATCCAGCTGCCCTGCGCCATTGTGATACCGGTATTGCGCGCCCTGCTTACGCCACCATGTTCCACACGTATATATTTAATTGTATTAGCATAGAGCGATAGTACATCCTCAATAGAATCTGTTGAGCCATCATCAATCACAATACACTCAAAGTCAGTAAATGTTTGTAAAAGTACCGATATGATAGCTCTTCCAACAATATGAGCCCTATTATAGGTTGGTATAATAACTGTGAAAAACGGCATAGGCTATTTTTCTCCCTTAAACAAAAACTTTACAGGATGTTTTTTTAATTCTACCGATATTTCATTCATGGTTTGTGCAGTTTCACGGAATGAAGCCATAATAGCAAGTATATCTTTTTGCGAATCCTGCAATACAGAGCTTATGGTCTCTACACTTTTTGAAAGATTGGCAACCAGGTTCCTGATATTGCCTTTGCTTTCCAGTGATATATCCTGAATAACTGCAACAGTATTTGTAAGTGTTGATAAAAGCTCGTGCACATCCTGCACTATTGTTTCAAGGCTCACATACTCAACACCTTCAATCACTGCTTCAGGACGCAACAATGCTTCCTTTTTAACCGGATTTCTTATTTCAATAACAGTATCACCAATGATATTCTGATTCATAATTACTGCTGAACAGTCTTCATACATATCAATTTCTTTCTTTATGCGCAACAGTGCCAGAAAATGTAATGTTGGCTTATACACCGGAATAATATCCACCACCCTCCCCACAGTGTAGCCTTTTATTTTCACCTGCGTGCCGTTTTTTATTGAAGAAATATTATCAACCTTCATATATACATCAATGGTTGACGTTGCAAAGGAATAGCCTAATTTAAGAACAACAAATACCAGAAGTATTACCAGCGGTAAAAGTATAAATATAGCAACCCGTATTTCATTCTTTTCCAGTTTCATATGTCCTACTCCTAACGTAAGGTCATTGGCCCATACGGCAATACATCAACAAATTGCTTCACATATTCATTTTCAAATGTTTCAAATTCTTCCTTAGTTCCATCAAATACAATACTTCCTTCATGCAGCATGATAAACCGCGTTGCAATATCAATATACACTAATGGCTGATAGGTGACAACTATAACAGTTTTATTTGGTGCAAAAGCTCTGTTCCGCAATGCCTGCAAAAAAATCTGTGCACTCCACAGGCATTGCCCTTCAAGGGGATGTTCAATCAAAAGCATATCAGGATCCAGCGCAATAGCTCGTGCAAAAGCAGTTCTGAGCATCTCAGACCGGGTGAGCATAACGGGGCGTAAATCCCTGCAATGAGATAAATGAAGATATACAATGAGGGAATCAACCAGTTCATGAATTTCCCGTTCAGATAAATCAGTGTGGTACCTGAGTGGCAGCGCTATATTTTCGTATACTGTCATATTGCTGATGAGCGCATACTTACGTTGCAAATACCCAAATATCTTCCTGAAATTATGGACCTCAACAAAATCCATATGTTTAATATGCTGCTCTTTATAGAGAACTTCGCCACTGTAATCTTCCAGAGCATGTGCAAGCAGCGGGCAAATATAATCAATACCACTATCCTCAGCACCAAAGAAGACAACATCCTCCCCCAGGCATAGATTAAATGAAACATTACGGAGGTTTTGCTTGCCGCCTTCAATAGTAACATTTTTGACTTCAATCAGTTGTTTAATTTCTTCGCATTCCATAATTAAAAATAGAATAATACTGAAATCACAGCATTAATGATAAAAATAACCAGTAATGTACGGATAACTGCCTTGGAAACAAAAATAGGTATCTCAAAACTTGACTTTGGTTTCAATCCATAATAACAGCAAATAAGAGGAATGAGAACGCCATATATAATACTCTTGGTGATAGTTACCAGTAAATCATTGAAAGTAAATGCATCCAGCAGTGTCTGTGTAAATGTTCCCATAGGGATATAGACACTGGTCAGTGCTATCAGATATCCGCCAAAAAACGCGATAACATCAAAAATAATAATTAATGTAAATATTGCTGCAAATGATGCCACTATACGAGGCAATATAATATACATTCGTGTATCAATTCCCATCAACTCAAGCGAAAGTATCTCTCTGTTCTGTGTCTGGGTGGCAATTTCTGCGGCAATGGCAGAGCCTGATCGCGCTACCACAATTAATGCAGTAACCAGTGGACCAAGCTCGCGGGCAATGATAATAACCAAAAGATTGCCAATAAAGCTTTCAATTCCATATTTTGGGAAATTGGTGTTTGCCTGAATAATAACTGTCGCCCCCAGTAAAAGCGCAATCCAGGAAACAAGTGGCAGAGCATCTATGCCGGTAAACTTTGTCTGATTAACCGCTATCGTGTACAGTGATCGAATTTTAAGATACCGCAATGAACGAAAAGAACGAACAATAGCTTTCATATATGCATTGAAATCAGCAATACCCTGTATGATTCCATCAACCTTTTGTACAATAATGAAAATATTTTTTTTGATAATCTGCACCATAGAATAATTTTTATATTGAATTTATTTCCGTGTTTTAACAGTGTGATACACGCTGTTAAAGTAAAACAATATCTTTTGAAAGTGCATAGTATAACTATGGCATATAAGGCTAAAATCGTCAAGCTTGTTATTGTTCTGAGTATTCTTCTTGTTTTCATCTTCCAGTGGCGTACGCTTATATACATTGCAAATTATTGTAAAGGATATTATGCAACCATTAAAGAGTCATTTTTTACACCTGATACGGTTTCAATCATCTATCCAACACGTTTTTCAAATTTCAAGCGCCCCTATCATCACGCACCCAATGAGCTTTTACATTGTGGCAATATGCTTCTCTATACAACACCAAAAGAGGAACGTGTTAGCGACATTGCACAAAAGTTGATTGGGTATACCTATTATTACAGGGCATCACATCTTCACAATGCAATTGTGACACTCAATGGCTTAACGTCTAAAACAGTTGGTGCAGGTTCAGTTCTTGTAATACCTCATCCTTTGCCTTTTATAACCATAGACCTTTCCAAAAAGTCAATGACGCAGATACCGTATGTTAAAGGGGTCTACTATTCCGGTAACAGTTTAGCCAGCAGCAAAATGATGCGGCAGCTTTCCGTGTTAAAACAGGCAGGAATAAACGCAGTTGTGTTTGATGTAAAAGATGTTTGCGGCACGGTCAATTATAAAAGCCATGTACCTATGGTAGTAGAATTGAATACACATGAAAAGCGTCCTGTTGATGATGTAGTTACGCTCATACGAAGCTTCAAGGAACTGGACCTGTATGTCATTGCACGCATTGCTGTATTCCGTGACCAACTTCTGGCAACAAAAAGCCCTGATATGGCAATAAAGTCAAAACGCACGGGCGGGATATGGAATGGTTCAAAGGAATTATGGGTTGATCCAACAAAACAGAGTGTATGGGATTATAATATAGCACTGGCCTGTGAAATTGCCGCACTGGGTGCCGACGAGGTACAATTTGACTATATACGTTTCCCCACTGCAGGGGATCTGTCGGATGTACAGTATGCGTATGATTTTGGTAAAAAAACTAAAGTGGAAACCATAACTGAATTTTTAGCAAAAGCTAAAAATGAATTGCATAAGCTCAATACCGCAGTTTCTATCGACATCTTTGGCGTAATTGCATGGCAGAAAGAAGAAGACGTAAAAAAATTAGGGCAAAAGATTCAACTGCTGGCACGCAACTGTGATGTAATCTCGCCAATGCTGTACCCTTCTCACTTCAATGACAATTTTGATGGCTATGCAAACCCCGGCGATGAACCATATTACTTTATTGCAACAGGGAATAAAAAGATGCAGGCAATAGCTCCTCATATACTGATCCGCCCGTGGTTACAGGCATTTAAATGGCGCGTCAGTAATTATGATGAAGACTATATCCTTGATCAGGTTAAAGCATGCATCGACACCAATACCTATGGGTACCTGTTCTGGAATGCATCCAATGACTATACAATAGTGTATAAAGCTTTTATGAAAAAGAATAACGGCGTTGCCAAAAAAACAAAGGGGAAAAGCAAGTGATGGTCAAAGATAAGAATTTTTTACAGGATTATATAAAAGTATGGGACGATGGTGCCATTAAGGACGCACCGTTTATCACGTTGGGGCTTGAAGCTGTACTGACCGATTACTATGGAAACCTTTTGGATGCTCCGCCACCTTTTGAAGTAAAACCAGGTGAAACAATATTGGATTTGGGTTGCGGCTGGGGCCGCGTGTTGAAACCTGTCAGGGCTATTACTGAAAACGCTGTAGGTATAGATATCTCACAACAGATGCTCATTGCAGCGCATAAGCATCTGCAACATCATAATCTTCCAACGCCATTGGTCAGAGGCGATGGCACAGTATTACCCTTTAAGGATTGCAGCTTTGATACAGTCTATTCACTTCTGGTATTGCAACATCTTTCCAAAGAAAACGGTGAAAAAGTGATAAAAGAAATACACCGTATATTAAAACCTGGCGGAACAGCATATATCAGGGTACCTTCGCGTTTTGCTCCTGAAAATCTTTTGATGGCATTCTTACAACGTATAAGCATCCACATATTCAGATATAAAGACCCTATCAAAATGCGCTTCTACCGTATTGGTGAAATAGATACAATCTGTAAGCCCCTGTTCAGCACAGTAGAAATAACCGCACATGAATTCAGACCACCGTGGAACTTCCACACACCATGGACATGGCACTATATCATTATCCCCCAACGTTTCCACAAGCGTCTGCGGGTGCTATCGGACAAAGTAGAAAAAAGGGCAAACAGTAAAAGCCCATGGCTCAAGCACTTTGCTGTGACACTGATGATCAAGGTGGTAAAGTAAGAAACAATTAAAGTCATGTATCAAGGATTGGATGAGCATTTTTTGTTATCTTTTCAAGGATTTTTGGTGGAAATCCCCAATACACACTGTAACTAAATATATTATCTTCGGTTGTAACCTCAAAATGATAATTTGCATATAGATAGTTATCGGTTTTTTGTTTTTTAAGAACACTTTCAACAAATCTTTCAAAATAATTTTTAATACTAAATTCAATCATCATGGCCAGAGACATTTTCCCATACTTCTTCAAATCCAGAATTATCTCATAATCATACGGGGTAAGCATAATATGCATTCGTTTCCAGGAACCTGCCCCCTGCCTTTCCCTATATTTGATTCGTCTGCTTGCGGTAAAACATATTTTTTGATTTTCACCAACAAAACGCAACAGAGCAGTAATAAGTTTTGAAAGCTTCATATTATATTCTTCCGAGTAGCGGCATAATAATGAATAATGCTCTTGTGATATACAGGTGGTTGTTTCAAAATTCATATGCATCCTCCGCTATACTTTTTTTAAATATTCAGTATTGCACGTGAAATTATTACAGAATTGTAAATAACAACAGAAAATCATATTGTTACTATAGTTGTTCCATCACATCATATCACGTCCATACAGGATAAATTAGGTTATTGCTATGTACAAAATCAATACATTGCAGCTGTATAAGCCGCTCAACCTGAGTCGTTATTTCCTCCTTTGAAAATTTTGTTTTGCTCACCAGGTAATCAACAAACTCCTTTTTAACATCAACGGGAACCCCATTCTCTATACCCGGGAACTCTTCAATAAGCCTGTCTAATATCATGTCACGTACTATCTCAAAAGAGCGTATATTGTCAATAAGCTCTTTTTCCTTATCGGTAAGCATAATACCCTGTTTTTGCTTTTCACCCAAAGACAGTATATATGCCTTTATACTGCCATTGAATCTATCAACTATCTCATTAATTTTTTCAGCAGTAACCCACGGTGTAACTGAAACAGCCCTGTTTGCATCATACAGATCCCAGTCATTTGTTAAAATTGTAATACCGTAATAATCTTTCATTTCACGTACTTCAGTACCGGGAAATGGCGCTAAAACGTGGAATCCATAATTGTCGCTCAACTCTTTTGCAAATTCAAGTGTCTTTTTAATGGTTTCTTCTGTTTCACCAGGTAATCCCAATATATACGACGTCATGGGGCTAATGCCAACCTGTCTGCACATATCAACTGCCTGTTTACATTTTTCAAGTGTTGTCTTTTTCTTTACCCTGTCCAATATTTCCTGGTTTCCGCTTTCTATTCCAAAACAAAGCATGGTACAACCTGCATCTTTCATATGTTGAAGCAGCTCAACATTTACCGTATCAACGCGGGCAAATGCAGTCCACGGATGATTAATCCCGCGCCGCTTAATTTCCCTGCATACCTCAATACAACGGCTTTTATGTGATGTAAAGAGATCATCCACGATATTAATTTGTTTAAATCCCATAGCAGCAAGCATGGCAAATTCATCAACAACTCTTTTGGTGTCAAAATAACGCACCTTCCTGCCAACCATCTTGCTGCCAACACAAAAAATACAATTAAATGGACAGCCGCGGGAAGTCATCATATTAATAGGAAAGCCAAGCGCTTTATATTTTGATAGCTCTACCAGATGCCGTGCAGGATATGGAAGGATATTAATATCGGGGATAAAATCTCTGTTGGGATTATGAACTATCTCATTGTCACTATCACGATATGAAATACCTTCAATAGTTGCATAAGCATCTTTATCATTAAGGTGCGATAGTAACTGTTCAAACGTTAATTCCCCTTCACCACGTACAATGACATCAATGTGAGGGTGGTGAAGCAACATGTTGTGGGCATCAAACGTTGCGTGAGGACCCCCAAGTACAGTGATAATATCCGGATTAATCTGTTTATAAACTTTCAGAATAGCCGAAGCCTTTTTTATGTTCATGGTAACACCGGTTGAACCAACAACATCCGGTGCAAATGTTGACATAATGTCCTGTGCACGGTTTTCTGAAAACCTGTTTACTATATAATCCTCAATTTTTACTTCAACATTTTTTTCTTCAAGATACGCAGCCAGCGCCATAAGACCAAAGGGAGGTGATGGCGATTCTTCAAAAGGATATGGTGGATTTATAAGAAGTACCTTCATAATGTTCCTTTTATTATCTGGATTATTGAACTTTTAAATAATGACATTAAGAAATTGAACAATATTTAGCAATATTTTTTTAAAAAAATATGTTGCGTACTGCATTTTTTATTATCTGACCTTATGAGCATACTAACGTATCCATGTGAATACCTGCTTCAATTGAATTATCATTTTTTTATGTATATTTATTAAAATTTATATATTATAATTGACAATATGATATACCATGCAAATAGTATTCAAGAATACAATTATTCTATAAAAGCGGCGAGGTTAAATATGCTGGCAGATTATAATTATAATACACATACTGTTTTGAACCTTTTTAAAGATGGTGTTAAGAAATATGGCAATACAGTCTTATTAAACCGTCATAATGGTGCTCAGTGGGAATCATTCACATGGAATCAGGTTGATACAATTGTTAAAGCCCTGGCCTCTTACTTCATTGATCTGGGATTAAAACACGGAGATGTGGTATCAATTTATTCAGAAAACCGACCTGAATGGGCAATTGCCGATTTAGCTACTCTTTCACTTGGTGGCATTGATGCAGCTATTTATCCTACAAATTCTGCATCTGAAGCAGCATATATACTGAAAGATTCTTCATCTGTTGTTTGCCTGTGTTCATCAAAATTTCAGACTGATAATGTCCTATCAAAAAAAAGTGATCTGCCAAACTTAAAGAAAATTATTGTATGCGATGATATCAATTACAATGATGATATGGTCATCACATTTAAAGATGCAGTTAATGCCGGTAATGCAAACCTGCATATTGAGGAGATAGAAAAGCGTACAAAGAATGTGAAACCCGACGATGTAATGACATTAATATATACATCTGGAACCACAGGTGACCCAAAAGGTGTTATGCTGACCCATAAAAATATAATGTTTATATGCCTTACATTTAACAAAGTTGAAGCTTTACCAGAAGGTTTTATACACTTATCGTTACTTCCACTATCTCATTCGGTTGAGCGTACCATGGATTACATAGCGTGTTAGAGCGCGGAGCAGTAATTTATTATAGCCGTGGTACGGAATACTTTGCAGAAGAACTCAGGGAAATCCGCCCACAATGTGATATTCTGGTTCCTCGCGTTTTTGAAAAGATTTACAACGAAGTTATGGCAAAAGTTAAAGAAATGCCTGAAAAGAAACAAAAGATTTTTAACTGGGCACTATCGGTAGGACTTCAGGCAGCACCCTACTTTATGGCGGCAAAGCGCAAACCTCCACTACTTGCAGTAAAATATGCAATAGCCAACAAACTTATTTTTTCAAAACTTAAAAATGCACTTGGCCTTGACCGTGTTATCTGCTGGGGTGCTGCTGGTGCACCGCTGGCAAAAGAAATACATGATTTCTTCTGGGCAATGAATCTTCAGGTACGTAAAGGATACGGGTTAACCGAAACTTCACCCGTTCTAGCTGTTGACGGTTCACCAAAAATCAGGCCTATAAAATCAGACGGCTGGATATGCCCATTCCCTGAAACGAAGATAAAGATTGCTGATGACGGTGAAATCCTGGCCAAAGGACCGCAGTTGATGAAAGGGTACCTTAATAAGGCTGAAGCTACAAAGGAAATGTTTACTGACGACGGTTGGATTAAAACAGGCGATATTGGTGTCCTTGACAATGAAGGTTACCTCAAAATAACCGACCGTAAAAAAGATATTATTGTCACAGCTGGTGGCAAAAATATTGCGCCACAGGTTATTGAGCAGCGCTTGCTTATCCATCCCTTTATTGAGCAGATTGCTATCGTTGGGGATGCACGAAAATACATCGTTGCCCTGATTGTGCCAAATTTTGAAACATTAACACAATGGGCAGCTGCTCAAGGAATATCGGCACCATCCAATGAAGAACTGGTTAAACATCCTGATGTGCGTAAAAAATATGAGACCATAGTTAATGAGGTTAATCAGGAGTTTGGCAAGGTTGAACAGATTAAAAAGTTTACACTGCTGCCACAGCAATTTACACAGGAAACAGGTGAATTAACGCCTACACTCAAAATCAAACGCAAAGTTATTCAGAGAAAATATGCCGCTATTATAGAAGAAATGTACAAAGAATAAATTTATTTACGCAGAGAGAGCGCTTTATTCACGGGGTCTAAAAATATAGGCTCTGACCCCGTTTTAAGCGCTCACAGCAACCCCATAGCACCCTGAGTACTGCATTTTTTATCATCTATCCCATTTTTTTAAAAAAAATCCCATCATATCTTGACGAAAATTAAAATCATAGCTATATTAACAAGTACGAACGTTCGTTCAGGGGTGAACTATGAGTGGTATCATAACTGATAAACGACAGCAAATCCTTGATGTGGCAAAAGAGCTCTTTGCAACCAAAGGGTATTCGGCCACGGGCATACGTGAAATAGCCGAAAAAGCTGGCTTATCGCTGGGGAATTTCTATAATTACTTTAAAAATAAAGAAGATTTATTTCAAAGCCTGCTTGACCCGCAAAACATCATACAACATTTATCCGAAATCAAGCAGATGTTGAACGATAACTTCCCCTTTAATTTCAAAGACATAATAAAATCCGTAAAAACAGTGGTCGATAGCGACTTTCATCTGTACAGGCTTATATTCATTGATTTGACTGAGTTTAACGGAATGTATACTGATAAAATACTTGATAGAATAATCACCGAAGCAACGGAAACATTTAACTCAAACGTAAAAAACTCAATTGTGGGCACCATAATAAAAGACGAAGATTATCAGTTTTACATTAAGGCATTTATTATTTCAACATTATCACTTCTTGTAGTAGGCAATATTCTGCCATCAGCAAATTTCAACGGTACGTCTGATGATGATTACATTGCTGAAAAGCTTTCCAATGTCATACTGCATGGGATCTTGCTATGAGCTATCGTACAAACATATTTTTCTGGGCGATAGTAACCGTTATAGTAAATCAGGTTGCCTTTGCACAGGAACCCTTTAGCCTTTTATCCGTAGAAGACAAACCAACTTTTAGCATCAAAGGATTTGTTGAAATTGACACTACCACATCCACCTATCCCCACGAGCAAACAGATCAAATCTTTAAAAAAGATGAACTCAAAGCAAACACCACCATCAAATATGGCAAGGATTCATTCTATGTTTATACTGATATACACGCATATCTGTTGCCAAACCTGATAAAAGAAAGCATAAATCCTGCATACCGATATTCATCAGAAACCGACATCCTTCAAAATGGCACCGTAACTTCAGGCAATGCAGAAATTAATTTCCGGGAATTTTATGTTAACTATGAGATTGGCTCAGTGCGCCTGCGGGCAGGCAATCAAATATTTGCATGGGGCACTGCCGATGCATTTAACCCAACATCGTATTTTAATACATACGACCTGCGTGAATTTCTGTTTAAGGATGAAGACACTGAACTCAAGATGGGCATTCCGGCGGTGTCAATGCTTATAACGCTGGGCAACGATACGCTTGAGTTTGTCATCACACCGCTGCATGTTCCTTTGCGCATGCCAGTTGCTGGCACATTCTGGCAACTCACCGTGAAAGAGGGCCCATTTCCGGTAACTATCGCACAACCTGAAGCCCTGCCCTTTGAAATTGCCAATGCCGGCGTTGGTGCACGCTACTATCACAATATTGCCGGCTTTGATGTTCACCTGAGTGCATATCACGGCCCCGACACACAGCCGTACCTTTTGCCGGTAAAAACCATACTGCAGCCAGATGAACCTGTTTCAATTCTGGTGGAGCCAGAATATGCCGCAGTGAACATGGCGGGCACTGCTGTATCAAAGGCATATAAAGATTTTGTATTCCAGGTTGAGGCGGTGTATTCGCCCGATAAAACCGGCGTTGTGGATGTTGATTTGCAAAACTTAAGCGCTGTGCAGCTGCCAACATTGCTTCCCTACAAAACGCGCAAAAGCCATTATGTTTCGTATTCAGCAGGGTTCAACTATTTTATACCCATCCGCGATTATTTTAAAGAGCACGAAGGACAATGTGTGTTTACCTTTGAGTGGAGCCAGTCGCACTTTTTTGATGACAGGTTCATGAAGCCAATGCTTTCGGATATTGTTGTGCTAAGATTACAGGACAACTTTTTTAATAACAAGCTTAATGTAAAGATAAGCTCATTTGTTGAAAAGCAAACAAAAAGTTACATGATAATGCCCAGCATTGGCTACCGCTTTGACAGTGGGCTTAACATTGATGTAACCTACATATATCTGCATATGACAGATGACTCATACTTTGCAGGCTACAATAACAATGATTGCGTAACAGGGAGGGTCAGCTATGAATTTTAAAATACTCTTTGCGGCGATAGTTACTGTTATAGCCTTTACTTCCTGCGGAGCACTACAGGAGGATGCTGGAATCATTGCCGGCTCTGTCACGGTGGATGAAGGAATTTCACGTGCACAAAGCGCCCCTGTTTTTGTAGCCATTGCCAGAAACGGCGATATGGAAGCCATACAGAACGATCCTGCCAGTACCATCATTACCGTCATACAACCCGATGATTCGGGAGACTTTTCCATTGAGTGCAGGGACTATGGATTAAAAAGCGGCGATGAGGTGTTTTTGTTTGCGTTTATTGATAATGATTATACTGGCGGCATACCCTTCCCTTCCCCGGGCGATGCTGTTGGCTTTTATAATAACGGCTTCAAGCTTTCATACACCATTGGTGTTGATGGGCAGGCCACCATCCTGATTAACCGGCAACAGTATGATTTCAATGCAAAGGTCATAGGCATACTTGATGGCACGAAATCAGGCGATGTCATTCTCATTGCCTATGCAGGGGATTTCAATTCAAGTAGTTTTTCTGATCTTAATATTGATGCTGTTATTGGGTACAAAAAGTTTGCAAAACCTGCTCAACCGGTGAGTTTTACCCTTCCTGTTATGCCATACGGATATAATGTCCCCATTGGCGGTGTCTATATCATAGCGCTGCTGGATGCAAACAGTAACGGCATTCCTGACGAAGGCGATACCATTGGCTTTGCTGTTGAATCGGGCAGCACTACGCCGGTAGCCGTAACGGTTACTGATGGCGTGGTTTCTGCTTCTACCATAAGGTTTATTATGCCCATATACGGTGAACCTGATACTAATGAACCGCCATTAACACTCACAGGACAATTTGATGCACCTACAGGATATAGCGTGGACCCTGCATCAAAGCCAATATTTGTAGTGGTGGCAAAAGGCTCTGACCCCAATGAGGTATTTACCAATATTCAAAACCTTAATACGGAAACATTTGACTTTATGCGGGCAGAGCAGGGTAAAAATACCTTTGCTCTGACCCTCTCGCGCAGTAAGTTTACCCCTGGTGATAATGTCTTTGTCTTTGCATTGTGGGATAAGGACTTTGAAAGTGGTTTACCCAGTGCAACACAAGGGGATACATTAGGATTTGTGATGAATAAAAATGCATTTGTTTATTCAATTATACTACAAGAAGGTGAAAATACTATCACAAAGATTGATGACCAATACTATGTAAATGGCAATGGCGGCTATTCATTTGCTCTCAACCGCACAGTGTATAATCACAATGCTTCGATACGGTTTAAGCTTGAGCAAGGCAATGCCAGCTCAACCGAATTTGCTAATGGCACAAAAGTGATAGTTGTTGCAGTATATGAAACTGATGATATAGGAGCAGGCTATACCATTGATATGGATGATATTATTGCTACTGCAACTGTGCGTATTAATCATGAGTCTAATTCTGATACAACGGTGTACTATTCCATGCCAGTGATGCCCGCATTACATGAGTCAATACCGGCAACACAGGATGATGAGCTTTTCATTGATAATGTGTGGGTGCTTGCAGTACTGGATAGTAACGGTAACGGGAAACCAGATGATGGTGAACGTATTGGTTATTACTGGAAAAGCGATATAACAACACTGTGGTTTTACGTACCAACAAAGCTTTCACCACTGAGTGATGGCACAATAATTTTGAATAAGACTGTCCGTTTTTCAATTTATACATATTGAGGGGAATGAGATTAATTGCTATGTACATGATTGCAAGAATTTCAAATCAAACTCAATTGGTAAGTCTTTTAAGCATATACAAAATACATTTTGCATGGTAAGTCATTCCATAGTACCAGAGGTTGTAATAAAATACGAGTGCATAAAATACTTATGCATAAAAAATTATGAATACAGGTAATACACAATGAAAAAGTTTATCAGCTTGGTGCTTCATTATCCAAAAGCAACTATTGCCTTTATCGTGGTAATATCGTTGGTTCTGGGTTCCGGATTAGCAAAAATACAGTTTGACAGCTCTCTGGATGCCGTTATGCCCAAACATGATCCGGAATATCTTCTCAATGAAGAAGTGAAAAAAATATACGGCAATAACGGCAAATTTATCATAATTGATCTTGAAGCCAACGACATGCTTCAACCAGAGATTTTACAACAGGTTGGCAATCTGCACGATGATATTGAAGAGTACCAACGATTTGATGAAACAAGGGAAATGCACCGTTTAGCTACATTACAGGAACTATCGCACAAAAAAAATATAACAAAACAAAAACTTCTTGAAGCATTTGCCAATGACCCTGTATTTTGCCGCTATCTTGAACGTACATTCACAGAGCTATCTATAGATAACGATATACTAACATTACGTACTATCAAAGCCATTATACAAAAGCACCAAAAAAGCATTGAGATCAAGAAGCGCGAAACAATAGATATTATACTTTCGCCATTTACAATGAAAGACCTTTTAGGTAAAGATGATACACTGTATATTCGTGATATTGTACAAAAGGATGAGACTGGAAATCGCAAAATACCGCAAACACCACAGGAAATGGCCGAATTTAAAAAGCGCCTGACCAATAATCCGGCTTTTGAAAAAGGCATATATGTAAAAAATGCAAAAGGAATCATTACCGATTTTGGTATTCTGGCTCGCCTTGTGGATCAGCCGGAGTATGACCCACTTGTAAAAGAGATAGCTGAAATAACCCGAAGCTATGAAAAATACATGACAATTGTACTGCAGGGTGTCCCGGTTACTCACCATGTGATTAACGATTACATGAAAACCGACCTTGAGCAATTTCTACCACTGGTTATGTTGGCTGTACTTATTGTATTTTACTTAAACTTCAGATCTATTCGCGGCATGTTTTTGCCGTTTGCAACTCTTGTTTTAGCAGATGTGTGGGTTGTTGGCCTTATGGGGCATTTAGGATATAAACTCAATGTTATTGGGGTTGCCTTGCCTCCTCTAATGACGGCGGTAGGAAGCTCATATTCTATACATATATTAAATCAGTACTATAATGAACAACATCTCATAAACCGTTTGGGGAAATTTAAAGGAATCCAATCTTCATTAGTACATATTTCACTCACAGTTTTATTAGCAGGGTTTACAACCTTTATTGGTTTTTTTAGTCTTATCACTAATCAGGTATCATCAATCAAAGAAATGGGAGTATTTTCAGCTATAGGTGTATTGTTTGCCGTTTTTATAGCCTTCAGTTTAATCCCTGCAACGTTGGTTTTACTCCCTCAAAAAGAAAAAAAGCTGCAGTTTAAATCAAAGCTTCTTTCCACACTAAACTCCCTTGACCTTGTGGATAACATTGTCAGCAGGTTGGCTCATTGGGCTGTTTTGAAAAGTGGAGTGGTAATTGTTATACTGTTAGCAGCCATAAGTATTGCCATTTTCCAGGCAAGCAAGGTTAAAGTAGAATCCTCGGTACATGCATATTTCAAGGAAGGAGATTATGTTTTGACCAGCTCCAAAATAATAGGTGAAAAATTTGGTGGCGCAACTGGCTTAAATATCTTACTTAATACAGGCAAACGTGATGGGGTTAAAGATCCTGAGTTTTTACAATTTGTTGATTCATTCAGAGCATGGTTAATAGCCGATGAGAATCGCGACCTTAATATTGGAAGAACAGATGCATTCACTGATTTTATTAAGACAATTAATTTAGCAATGAACGATAACAATTTTGATTACTACTCAATACCTGAAAGTGAAAAAGATATTGACAGTTATATAGACCTATATGGCGGAAAAGATGATAACGACAATGGCCTGGTTGATGAATTTGAGCCCTATGTTGACAGAAAATTTACCACAGCAAATATCTTTGCACGAATATGGGAAAAAGAAGGAAAGCTTTTGAGTTCCAATACCATGCATCATACCATTAATAAAATCAGTACACATCTTGATGAAAACATTCCTGAACACTGCTCATATAAAATTACCGGTGAACCCAAAGTACTGGTGCGTATGTCTGATTATATTGTGAAGGGTCAGATCATGAGTTTAGCATTGAGCTTACTAAGTGTGGCATTTGTTGTATTTTTAATCTTTCAGAACTGGAAAGCAGCGCTGGTTTCCCTTATTCCTATCAGTACTGCAGTGCTTTTTAACTTTGGCGTAATGGGCTTTTTGGGTATACGGCTTGATATTGCAACTGCCATCATTGCATCAATCACCATTGGTATTGGAATTGATGATACCATCCATTTCTTAAATACCTACCGCCATGTTGATAAGCAGGGTTTATCACAGGACGATGTCATTAAAAAAACACTTTTACGTGTTGGTAAAGCTATTATTTATACCTCAGTTGCTTTAATCTTTGGTTTTTTAGTATTGACGGTCTCAAGCTTTAAACCGGTTATCTATTTTTCAATATTATTAGCCACCACTATGATCACCACAACACTGGGTGCATTGCTATTTTTACCTGCAACAATCAAACTTTTACAATTGGATCTTTCAACAGCACATGCAACATCAAAAATATGGCAATACATAAACATCGGTAAATATTTTGAGTTTGAAGGAGATTAACCCGATGCGATGCAAATTATAAGAGTATATGTAATAGCAACTCTTATTACAATAATTTTATGAAGGAGGTTTTTATGAAAAGGTATGTAGCAGTAAGTTTACTCCTTGTTGGGGTTTATGCTATCAGTGCGTTTGCATTAACCGGACGTGAAATTATGGAGAAAAGTGACGCATTGCCCGAGCCTAAAACCGCTATAAGCAAAGCAACGATGGTAATTTACAAAGGGGGAGATACCTTAACACGCACCATCGAGATGATGGCAATGAAGGTTGGACAAAATGACAAAGTGCTTGCAGTGGTAAAGGAAGAACCGGGTGGCGATATTACCAAGGTATTGACACATACCAATAAAACAGGCGAAGACATGCAGTGGGTTAAGATGCCTAATGGGAAAGTAAAGCGTATATCATCGGGTGACCGTAGTGGAGCCTTTGTAAATTCTCATATCTTCTATGAAGATTTGCGATCACGAAATATTGATGACTATGAATATAGTCTGCTGGGCGAAGAAACCGTTGAAAAATACCCATGCTATAAAGTTGAAGCAAAGCCAAAACCCGGAAAAAGCATCTATGATAAGGCAGTTTTTTATGTTATTAAAACAGGAGAGTTCCAATATTTTGTTGTACGGATAGATATCTTCTATGATGGGTATCTCTATAAAAGGCTTATCAATTATAATCTTAAAAAGGTTGACGGTATTATCACACCATATAAAGCCATCATGTACCGACTGGACAAAAGCGGGAAAAACCTGGGCCGAACTGAAGTGACTATTGTTAACATACAATACAATAATCCTGCTATACATGAGGGAATGTTTAATACTGGCAAGCTGTAATATCATAGCATAAAGAGGGCAGCGCTCTTGTTGTAACAGCCCTGCCCCCTCTTATATATTCCTTCATTAGTAAACACGTGAGAAAAGCTCTGAATCGTAAAACTGTAAAACATTACGTATGAGGTTTATTTAAAAAGTGGAATTATTCTATATTTCATCTTACCATATAGTTTTATGGTATGCCATTATAATATACTATAACAAAGCTGTTATAACGTAAGATTATCAAATTTTATAATCTTCATGATATCCTGCGGGTATATGATAGTATTTAAAAGGTTGCTGTAAAATTCTGCTTGCTCTTGTTTCAGGATTATCAAAAAAGTCTTTTACTATTTCCATAAAGTTCAATGAGACACCATAATACAGGCTTCTATACGGCCCCTCATCAGTAACGTCCCCACTGCGATAATTTCGAGTGAAATAACCAAAATCAAGTTGAATATACCGTAAAAAATCTGGTAGTTTCAATCCTAAATTTTGAAGACCGGCCAATCTGAAGTTAAGTACAAATTTTGATCCGTTATAATCAGTAGTAAAGTTAAGTGGTTTTTCACCATTTTTCCCATAGTACCGGGATGTAGGCCAGTACTGCCAGCTATAGCCAATAAGCGAATCTAATGTTGGGTAATATTCCAGTATTATCCCTAATGTAATCCCTGACAGGTCAGAAATTAAATCTTCATAAGAAAAGCCGTATTCACTGGTATATGCATCCCCCACTTCTATCATAAGACCCAATGCAGCTGCTGTCGTGATTGAATAAAACTATTTGGTAGTTTTCCCATTTTCTGACCAATCATAATAATTATGTATAATCCTGAATGCCAGATAATGTGAAAAA
This sequence comes from Leptospira biflexa, assembly GCA_020721905.1. Taxonomy (GTDB): domain Bacteria; phylum Spirochaetota; class UBA4802; order UBA4802; family UB4802; genus UBA4802. Next base: position 19,503 of record DYLU01000053.1, read on the forward strand.
GCATGGCCAACCTTGTCGGCACCACCATTATTTGTATTTTGACCAAAAAAACCTTCATGTCGTACATGGAAACCGTCTTCTTCACCCCAATTCCATGTTGCCATTCCATACACCAACGTACCAATTGGAATGCCAATAAAAGAAACCAGTGTATATGGTGTTGGCCGGCTATTCCCATTTGATTGATTCATAGCATCTGCTGTATTATTATTTATATCATTACTTACCTGACTTACAACAATATCGGTATCCGTAAGTTCATCAGGATTTTGGGATAGCAGATTATTTTCTTTTGTAAATGCATAATTGGTAAAATTTAATAAAAGTACAACTGAAATTATTTGTATGATTTGCCTTCCCATTTTGAAACCCCTAATAATATTTTTAAAACACAACTATTCAATAAAATTTATACAGTACAATATAAATTGTATCCCAAATTGTAAAGAAATTATAAAAAATGTATTACGTGGGTATTGAATTATTGTTTTTATATATGAAAAAATACTAAACAAGAAAATACACCACTGGTAATGTAAGGATTGTATATAGTTTGGTAAGCAAAAAAGAATATGAGCGTTTACCAATTATTGTTTTAAAACTGAAATCATGATGGATTTGGCAGCATCCATCAATTCTTCAATTTTATCTTCCGTATATTGATTAATATTAATAGGTTTGTGAATATATAAATGAACAATTCCAGGAAGCAGATTAATAGTATGTGCCGGCAATATTTTTGATGTTCCTACTATAGTTACGGGCAATATTGGAAGCCCTAAATCAAATGCCATTTTAAATGCGCCCTTTTTAAACTCACCAACCTTTCCATCTTTACTGCGGGTACCTTCCGGGAAAAAAATAACCGAAGTACCATTAACAATCTTCTTCTTAGCCTCATTCAGCGATGCCAATGCTCTTTCAGTATTTGACCTGTCAATAAAAATATGCCCCACCTTTTCGCAACCAATGCCCAAACCCGGAACTTTCCTGAGTTCCTGTTTCATAAC
>DYLU01000054.1 GCA_020721905.1 Leptospira biflexa
AAGCACAGGTGCCATATAGAATATATCACATTGTCAGGAGGATGCAAACTTTTTTAGTGCTTTTCATTTTTATGCACATAAAGTCAATGGAGCTTTATTTATTGATAAAACCTAATATATTTTTTGTGTGCTTTTTATAATTTAATTCTAAGGGGGAAGGAGTGAATATAGTGCCACGTTCTTCCCCTATCAGCAGTCGCTCTTTGCCGCAACATGTGCATATCTTCTGCTCTGCATCACCTTCAAATTCAACTATCTCCACCGGTAAATCATCCGGTAATGCCTTCTTACTGCCTTTTTTTTAGCCGATGACTCTGTACCATAATTACCTGCTTTTTCTTTTCCTCATCCACTATCGCCTCTGCTTCGTTGATATCATTATTTTTTTCTTTACATTTTAAAGGATACATCATCTTTTTTAGTTTGTATCGATGAGTTAATTTGACAGGTACCCTTATAAAGTTACATTTTTTATTTTAATTTTCTACATTGTTATTATATTTGCCTTATTGAGAGATCGCAATTATAAAATTTTCTTGCATATTGCAAAAAGCCACGGCACTATTGATTTATACTATATACCATATTGAGGTCAGAACATGAATAATGTAATCCGTTTTGGCGTATCTATAGATGAAAAACTGCTTAACAGGTTTGATGCCTTGATTAACGAAAAAGGATACGTCAACCGTTCTGAAGCCATACGCGACCTTATTCGAGATATGCTTGTTAAAGAAGAAATCACTGACCCAGATGCACAAGTCATAGGGACATTGACTCTTGTATACAGCCATGATGTTCGTGAAATAGCCGATAAACTGAATGACCTTCAGCATGATAATTACAAATACATAATTTCATCAATCCATGTGCATTTAGATGAACATAATTGTTTGGAAGTTTTGCTGTTACGGGGCACTTCTTCACAGGTTAAAAAGATAGCAGATAATTTACTGGCCATAAAAAACGTACGCCATGGAAAATTAACTATCACCACCACTGTTGATTATCATGAATAAAATAAATTAATTGCTCAACTCTCCAGCCTATCCTTCCGATAATCTGATAAGGGTTTTTGTTTCCTTTCTGGTAAATGTGCGTTTAGACGGAACATAAGGAGATGTTCCATGATTTCATGGATGAGTGTCAATGATATACGTTTTATTATAATTTTATTAATATTCCTTACGGGATGTGTTCCTCCTGCATACCGTCATCCACAGGATATCCATAAAAAAAACAGCACTCAAAAAACATACCAGCAGTTCAATGATAGCGAAAGCGACACTATCCCTATAATCCCCCTTGAGGATAATTATTACATAAAAAACGAATACTATGCAACACAACCGGTATACTATGTTACACCTCAGGCTGAAAGCAACACCCGTTATCAGAATACTCAACTAAACGGAAACAACACTATTAAAAAATCGTCTTCAAAAGGCACATGGCATATTATTAAGAAAGGAGAAACACTATACCGACTTTCAAAAAAGTACAATACTACTGTTGATGCAATCTGTGATGCAAACAATATTAAAGATTTCACAACAATAAAGGTTGGGCAAAAAATTTTTATTCCGTCAAATATTTCCGTTAACAATTCTCCATCAAAGAAATCATCTGCAATTCAAATACCAACAAAAAAAATTGACACTAGATTTTCTTTTATCTGGCCAGTACCGTCTGTTATTGCATACTCACGTGATAAGGGAGAAGTCCGCCCTATAGGCATTATTATTACCAGCAGGCCAAAAAGCAAGGTTGTTGCAAGTGCTCAGGGAACAATAGCAAAAATTGGGGCTATGCGAGGATTTGGAAACTTTGTGGTCATCATGCATAAGAAGGACTTTTATACTATCTACTCTAAGCTGGATGCAATTACTGTAAAGGAAGGCCAGTCCGTTGTAAAAGGCTCAACAATTGGATTTTTAAGCGATAGCAACCCGTCACTACACTTTCAAATAAACCACTCCGGCAAGCCATTAGACCCATTGCACTATCTGGCGCAGAAATAGATTATACTTTGATCATACTTTTCCTGCTTGAACCAATCGTGCAAAATGCTCAAATGACCTGTCGTAAGTTCTTTCAGCATCTTTGGGGAAAGCACAACCGGGAAGCTGCCGCTTTTTCAGATGATATGCAATACAATCGCAACATAATCCCTTTCGCGAACAGGGATCATAACTGCAGGTACACAGTGACAGATTTCTTTCTTTTTTACATTCCATGGCATTACTTTTCCTGTGATTTTAATATTCCAAAATGGGTACCGCCCAGGTGGTGAATTAATTGTACTTTATTAATATCAATAACTCCGTCCGGAGTAAAAAGATGTTTCTGTGCCATTGCATCAACAACGTTACCCACCATAATGGTATGGTCTCCGGCTTCAATCATTGAATATAGCTCACATTCAATCTGGGCAACACATTCCTCAATATAAAATCCATGTATTTTAGAACATGGCACAGCGGTTAAATTTGTCTCTTTACATTTGTCAACTTCCCTCCCTGAATAGGTGCCGCAAAAGACAACAGCATCCAGCAGTTTAAATTCAGGGATATTTATGCAAAAACATCTGGATTCCTTAATTAATTCAAGGCTATAGCGCTTATTTGCCAGGGCACACGATAATAGCTTTGGCTGATTGCTCACTGGCATATGCCATGCAACAGTGGTTACAGTTTTTTTGTCCTGTGATTGAGCAGATACTAAGATAACATTACCAGTATTAACCAGACGATGTGAATCCTGGATTGGAATAGTAATGAAATCACTCATTGAAGGATATCCCTTTCATTTGCTATTGTTTTTACTGTTATGAATGTATTAAATATAGCTTCTACCAGAAATTTGAAATTAATAGTCTCGTAAATATCTGCTTCAGAATGATAATTTTTATTTCTATAAAAAGCGGTATCCGTAAGCATTATAGCTGGAAAATCATGCTTATTGAATGAGTAATGATCGGATAGATTAATACCAGGTATTGAAGCAGGGCCTATCATATCAAATATCTTATTTTTTGCAAACCTGTTATACTCTCGCTTCCATTTATAGGCATAGGGAGCATAACCCGGCAACGCAACAACAGCCAGAAAATTACCATAAGGAGGATATCCTTTTTGCATACTGCTCAACGGATAATCCTGATGGATCCTGCTACCTGCATAACCAATCATTTCCAGGCAAATCATCAAATCAATATGTTCGTCTCTTTCCTTGCAACCCTTTGCATGTACCATACTACCCATATAGGGTCCTGAGAAAAAAGGAGGTTCCTCTAATGTAAATGCTACAAAACGCAATGTTTTTCTGAAACTGTAATGCGATAGTAACCTGTGAAGCTCCAGTAACCCCACTATGGCCGAACCATTGTCATCGGCTCCGGGAGTATCTTCTACAGTATCATAATGCGCCCCAATAATGATAATTTCATCATTATCCTCAAAACCCGGAATTTCAGCAATAACGTTACCAACTTCCATGCCATTCACAAGGTAATTTTCTTCGTATACTATTGTATTATATTTCTTGAAATAATTATATATGTAATGCCGTGTACGATTTAAATTATCATATTTCCTCAATGTGCGTTCACCAATCTCTTTTGCCAAAAAATGCAGAATATTCCTGGAATTTTCATGTATCTCTTTTACATCATTATGTGTTGCATCTATCAATGATAATAACCACATCCCACGGCCTCTTGATATATCTATCTATAGTAGCAATTAACACCTGCGATTCATTAATTAGATGAGTAATACAAAATTACAAGATATTAATGCAAGTAAATTCAAAAAATTTTTATTATATATAATATACACTCTTAAGTAAAGACAGGGATCTTATATGTTTTATAAACCAAAAAATTTTCAGGATATATACTGTTTATATTAATATTAGTAAAGCAAATAAATGTGCAGTACTTTGGGGGCTATAAACTTTTTTTTATTTTATTAAAATATTAATTGACTAAAAATTAATTTATTATAATATGTTTATCAATTAATTTCATAGCAATAGTTGCTCACATAGTGCATGTAAATATCATATACTTTTGCCAGTAGATATATCTTAATATTTTCAATGGAGTTAAAGCAAACAATGAAACATCCAGCTGATGTGACATCACATCGGTTCAGATCTACAATTAATAATCTGGCACTGTATGCATTTGAAAATGAGCTTACCAATGACCTGATTGCTCATGAAATTGAGAAACGGTTTGCGACGGAAAAAACAGGTAAAAAAAATAAAATTATGAAAGATGTTCTTCAATCATGTTACAAATTAGTGTGGGATTCCACCCTCCCATTTGAAAACTCCATCATCGTAAAAGAAGCAAAGGACGAACACACACAAACAATAGAAGCAACAACAGCAATTACACTTGCTCAATGCATCATCCAGACAATGAAACGTTTTTCTGTGTATCTTGCAAAAAATAAACCATTACCACATAATTTTTACTCTTTATGTGTGGATACGCTTTTAGATGGACCTTTAGCCAATTATGACCCTGATTTACTTGTTATTTATTGCAAGCAAACAGTTATTATGCTAAAAACAGCCGGAATTATTAATGAACAATCAATGGATACAGTCAATGTAGTAGAACTATATCAAAGGCTGTTTTCAGCATTCTGGAATAAATGTAACTGGAAAAATTTGTTCCCTTCAGGCGGCTATATTTCAAATGATATTAAAAATAACAGGCAACTTTTACTTGATATCATTCTTTCTTCAAATAAACCTGTACAGTTAGATTCCATAGCCCGTACATATTTTGAATTAACGGGCATTGCAAATCCTTATGACCTTTTTGCCATATCCCTTCTTGATTTTTCCGTTATAACATGGTTATCCTTCTTTGGTATTATTGAATACGTTCATAGTGCTGCGGACATGCCCGTAACAATAGCTTTAACCAATGGTGCATATCATCTTGTACAATTGATATCCCAGTAAACACTATGTCCTCAATTATCGATACCGTTATCGCTCATCATCAAGAGCATTATCCGCAATCAACTGATTGTGCACTCTTTGCTTCTCCCGGCAGAATCAATATTATTGGTGAACACATTGACTATAATGGTGGGACTGTCCTCCCGGCTGCTATCGATAAACATATATATATTTGTGTCTCCCGAAATGATGATGGGATTATACGGTTTATATCTGCAAATCATACAGAAACAGGTGAAGTAGCAATTAACAATCTTTATTCTCCGCAAACCATGACCCATGCAGCACATACGTGGTGGGTGTATCCCTATGGAGCCTGTGTACTCAGCAATATTGAATTTGACTATGGCCTTGATTTTAGTTTTTACAGCACTCTACCCGTTGGTGCAGGCATTTCAAGTTCAGCCTCTATTACTGTGGGTACGTTGTATGCACTCTATTCACTGTACAACAAAAAAATAAAAAATATTGATCTTGCACTACAGGCCCAGAAGGTTGAATGGGATTTTGCAGGGGTTAATTGTGGTATTATGGATCAGATGGCCATAATTAATGGTAAGAAAGACAATGCAATAATGCTCAATACCCGTTCAATGGATTATAGCTTCATTCCTGTAGATACATCAGCTGTCAGATTTGTCCTTGTCAACAGTGGAGTTAAACACAGCTTGCGTGAATCAGGCTATAATGACAGAAGGCAAGAATGTGAGCGGGCTTTACTAATGCTAAAAAAAGCAGGTTTTGCCATTAATGAGCTCTGTGATTGCAGTGTTGACGATCTTATCCAAATACAGACTATCCTTCCACAAACAGAATATAAACGCACATGCCATGTTATTACCGAAAATCACCGTGTTTCCCAATTTGCACAGGAAATTCAGTACTATAATTTATCTAAAGCCGGGGAACTGCTTTACAAATCACATGAAAGCTTAAGTGTTTACTATGAAGTCAGCATCCCTCTTATAGATGAAATGGTAGAATGGGCAAGTAGCATTGATGGGGTGTACGGCTCACGTCTTATGGGAGGTGGATTTGGTGGTTGTACTATAAGCATGGTGGCATTATATGCTGTAGAACATTTTACAGGAGCTATCGCCCAGAAATTTAAAAAGAAAGAAAACAGGACCCCTGAAATTTACGAATGCAGTATTGGAGACGGAACCCGCCGTATTGAATAAAAAATTTTCATAAATAATTTGATTTACAATAAACTAATGGTATACTATTGGTGGTTGAACCACTGAACCACTAAAAAAGGTGTGCTATGAAAAAAAATACCTTAGGAAAATTACAGAAAAACACCCTCCACCAGCAGATAGTTTCCCTTTTGGCAAAACGCATCATTAATCAGATGCAACCCGGGGATAAACTCCCATCCGAACGGGATATTGCTGCTGATTTGGATGTAAACAGGGCTACCGTGCGTGAAGCATTGAAGAAACTGGAAACACTGGGATTTATTGAAATACGCCACGGTGAAGGCATCTTTATCAAAGATTACCTGACCAGCGGCAATCTGGAACTTTTCAAGATGATGATATACCTTAATGATACTATTCCGCTTTCAATACTGCAAAATCTTCTTGAGATCCGGAGGATAATCGTACCCCAGATGGCAGCCAATGCTTCACAAAACATCACTGAAGAAGAGTTACAGCAATTTGAAGCGATAGTAACCAGTCACGATACAATTCTTGAAAAAGACCTTTCTGTTCATCAGCTTATTGCTAAAGCCAGCAGAAATTTGCTCTATATATTCATCTTAAATTTCTTCAACCAGATATTCAGAGATTTTGGCTATCTGTATTTTGAAAATCCTGACAATCAGAAACGCTCAGAACTATTTCACCGTGAACTTCTGGAAGCCTTTAAAGCTAAAAACAGCAAAAAGGCATATACCATAACACACAGTGTACTGGACTACACTGAAAAAAGGATTTATGCATACTATTCGCAAATCTATAACAATAAGGGGTAATGCTATGAAACGTTTTATTGAAGAAAATACCAGAGAAAACTTTGATTGCATCATTGTAGGAGGAGGCATTACCGGCGCTGCAGTTGCCTATGAGGCTGCATCACGAGGACTTAATGTTGCACTCCTTGAGAAAAACGATTTTGGATGGGCAACCTCTGCAGCAACCTCAAAACTTATTCATGGAGGTTTGCGATATCTTAATTATTTTGAATTTGGACTTGTTCGTGAATCACTCCGTGAACGCAGGATACTTGAAAATATTGCGCCAAACCTTGTGTATCCTTTTCCATTCATGATACCCAATTATAACAGACTGGAAAACAACCGATGGGTTCTTAAAATCGGAATGATTCTGTATGATATCCTATCCTATGATAAAGGCTTTACCTGGGATAAATCAAAAAAAATTCCCATGCACTTTACCTTGAGTAAAGAAAAAGCCCTTCAGGAAGAACCAAACATTCGCCCTGAAGGTTTAACTGCTGCTACGGTGTATTATGATTGCCAGAGTATATTCCCGGAACGCTTAACCTTAGCATTTATCAAATCTGCTGCAGAGTACGGAGCTAAAGTTGCTAACTATGCTGATGTTGTAAATTTTGTATACACCAATAATTCTATTACAGGTGTTATTGTTCATGATAAGCTTACTAACAGGGAAGTAACTATTAATGGCAACCTCATCATTAACTGTGGTGGGCCATGGGCTGATATTATCCTGAAAAAAGCAGAAAATGGAAACTCAAAACATCAGATACGGCGATCAGAAGGTATTCACATCATTACAAAACCAATGGTGAATAACTATGCTGTTGGGCTTATGCCACGAAAGGGAAGGCATTTCTTCCTTATTCCCTGGAGAGGGTACTCTCTCATTGGAACAACCGATAAGGAATATATTGGCAACCCCGATGAGTATGCTGCCACAAAACAGAGTATACAGGAACTGCTCGATGATGTAAACAGTGCGTTTGGTGATGGCAACCTTACATTCAAAGACATCAGATTTGCCTATGGTGGGTTGCGTCCGCTGGTTGAAGATCAGGTAGAAGGGACATACCAATCATCACGGCGATATGAAATATACGATAATGGTGAAGAAGGCGTTAATGGCCTGATTACCGTTGAAGGCGGCAAATATACTACAAGCCGCAACCTGGCGGTTAATGTCATGAAGCTTGTTGAAAAGAAAATACAGCGCAAACTTTCGCCTTCAGTTACCCATACACAATATTTGGCAGGATGCAAGATAAAAGACCTTGAAGCATTTTTTACCAAGGTTTACGCTTCATATTCTTCATTTAATAAAAACACCCTTACAGTCCTTGCAAAATACTACGGGTCAGAATTAGATGGGTTAATGAACATCGCTAATTCAAATAAAAAATACAGGGAGATAGTTACTCATGATGGGGAAATTCTTGCAGAAGTTATCTATGCCATCCGCCATGAGATGGCACGCACACTATCAGATATCGTCTTCAGGCGAACAGGCATATGCACTGCAGGAAATCCTGGCAACGATATACTCAAATTGGTAGCCGAAACCGCAGCAAAAGAACTTACATGGGATGAAAAAGAATTGAAACAACAGCTCAAAAGCGTACAACAACGCCTACAACTCCCCAAATAATTATTGCATACACTACCTATTGGTGCTATCACTGGTAATACATAAAAAACAACACGAGGTAGCACCAATGGTTGAAATACACCCGCTTAACGATTTTCCCAACTATGCACCAGTGCTGGCATACTGGTCATATAATCAATGGTACAGTAAAAGAGATATACCCTTTACTGCGCTGGTTCAATCATATATAGAGCGCGCCCGTAATACAATAGTACCTCTTGCATGGGTTGCCATTAATGAAAAAAAACTCCCCGTAGGCATGGCTTCGCTGAAAAATAATGACCTGTGGTCCCGTACCGACCTCAACCCGTGGCTTGCATCACTGTATATTGTTCCTGAATATCGCTTTCAGGGAATTGGCAATAAAATAATCAAGGCAGTAATTACTAAAACAAAAGAATTGGGGTATAAAACACTATATCTTTTTGAAGGACAAAATGATACCATCAATCTTATTCAGTATTATACCCAACGAGGTTTTTCTGTACTTGAAGAAGCCATCGATAATGATGGCAATCCAACCACAATTATGTATATCAACCTGTAATAAACTATTGACATGTTCATTATTAAATACAATATATGCAGTTGAAAAGGAGCACCGCATGAATAAAACAATTGTATTTTTAGATGCTTCAACAGTTGATTTTGGTGATATTGATTTTACTCCCCTTTCATCGTTGGGAACATTTATTACCTATCCAGTCACAAAGCCACACGAAACCATACTCCGAAGCAGGGATGCTGATATTATTATTACCAACAAGGTTGTTTTTTATGCTGATGAGATAGCTCAATTACGTAAGTGCTCACTTATAGCCGTTGCAGCAACCGGCTACAACACCATAGATATCAAAGCAGCAAAGAATAAAAATATTGCTGTTGCCAATGTTCCCGGCTACTCACGACAAGCAGTTGCACAGCTCACCATGTGTTTTATTTTAGCCCTTGCTAATAATCTTATTCAATACAATACTGCCACCCATGATGGAAGCTGGAGCCGTTCACCCATTTTTACCATGGGTAACTGGCCCACCATGTGCATCAATAATAAAGTGCTGGGTATCATGGGTTACGGTGACATTGGGAAACAAGTGGGGAAACTGGCACAAGCATTTGGCATGAAGGTCATTGCACTAAAACGTGAAACATCATATACCGATACATCCGTTGAACGATACTCCATTGAAAAATTGTGTAAAAATGCTGATTTTATATCTATCCATATGCCGCTGAATGAAACCACACATCATATGGTCAACAAAGATTTTCTTGCTATGATGAAACCATCAGCGTATTTAATAAATATGGCTCGAGGCCCTATTGTTGATACAAAGGCACTTGCCCAGGCACTTCATGATAAAGTAATTGCCGGAGCAGCTCTGGATGTGCTTGAACAGGAACCGCCTGATATTAATGAACCTATTCTTTCAGCACCTAACTGTATTATAACCCCGCATATTGGCTGGGCTTCACGGGAAACAAGGCAGGCTCTTATATATGAGATTGCTGAAAATATTAAAGCTTTCTTGAATGGCACAAAAAGAAATATAGTTAATGAAATCATATAACGGAGGTGTGTATGTTAATAGGAATTGTTGGTGCAGGCACAATGGGTACTGACATTGCACATTTAGCCATTGAAAACAATTATGATGTTATTCTCCATGACATTGATGAATCACAATTGAAACATGCATATAAAACAATAACAGAACGTCTTGACAGGTATGTTGAAGAAAAACGGTTGGAACAGTCACAACGGGGCAAGATAATTTCCCGGTTAAAATTGCATAAAAATATTAAAGACCTTCATAAAGCTGATATTATTCTTGAATGCGTTCCTGAAAACCTTGAATTGAAAAAAAATATTTTTAAGTCACTGGATGGCATATGTAAAGCAGGCACAATACTGGCAAGTAATACATCATCGCTGCCCATTACAAGCATTGCCGCATCAACCAAACGCCCTGAATATGTCATTGGCATTCACTTTATGAATCCAGCCCGTGCAATGCGTCTTGTGGAGATAGTTGGTGGCATTGCTACAACCCGTGAAACAATTGAAATGGCAAAAAGTTTTGTAAAATCCTTAGACAAAATCCCGTTAGAATCAAAAGATTATCCGGGTTTTGTGTTGAACAGAATCCTTATGCCAATGATCAATGAGGCAATCTTTACTCTGTATGAAGGAGCTGCTTCTGCAGAAACTATCGACAAAACCATGAAGTTAGGCCTGAATTTGCCAATGGGCCCATTACAGCTTGCAGATTTGATTGGGCTTGATATTGTTCTTGCTATTATTGAAGAATTATATGAAGGCTTTGGCGATCCAAAGTACAGGCCATGTCCACTTCTTAAAAAATATGTTGAGGCCGGCTATTTAGGTAAAAAGGCTTCAAGAGGATTTTATTCCTATTAAACTACAGTAACCGCATTGAAAGGTCAAATGCCTTAACTGAATGGGTTAATGCACCTATTGACACATAATCAATGGGCAAGTCCGAAAATTCTTTTAATTTATGTTCATCTATATTGCCGGATACCTCAACTTTTGCTTTCCCATTAATGATTGATAGTGCTAAGGCAATTCTGTCCTTTGACATGTTATCCAGCATGATAATATCTGCTCCCGCTTCAACCGCTTCCTGCACCTGATTCAATGTTTCAACCTCAACTTCAATAACAAACTTATTATCATAAGCCTTTTTAACCATTTCAACTGCCTGCAAAATTCCACCTGCTGCCATAATATGATTGTCCTTTATCAAAACCATATCATACAGCCCCATACGATGATTGGTACCACCGCCACACCATACTGCATATTTATCAAGCAGTCTAAATCCAGGCAATGTCTTCCGTGTATCAAGTATTTTTATATTTGTATCCTGCACAATCGAAACTATTCTGGCAGTTCGTGTAGCTATTCCGCAGGTTCGCTGTAAAAAATTGAGTACTGTGCGCTCTCCAATAAGAAGTGTTCGTACATTGCCTTCAATATCTGCAACAACATCCTCTTCCTTTACCGGTGAACCTTCATTGCGATACAGCGTCACTGATACCGAAGGATCAATGGTATGGTATATATATTCAATCAGAAATCCGCCGCAAAAAACACCTTCACTCTTGGAATGAATGCGTGCACGGGTAAAATGGTATTCACCAAAGATTGCATTACTGGTAATATCGCCACTACCAATGTCCTCTTTCAGTGCCATTTCAATAAGTGGCAATAACTCATCATATGAAGGTATTCCCATATACAATTCCTCTGATTACTGTCAATGTGTCACCTTGCTGTACAGTCCAATCTTCTTTTCAATATCAAATAGCTGGTCACGAAGTATTGCTGCTTTTTCAAATTCAAGATTGTCAGCCGCTTCAAGCATATCCAGCTTTATTTTTTGGCGAATTTTTTTCATTTCTTCTATATTATCAGTCCGATAGCCCTGAGTATATTCTGAAACAATATCAGCAAAAACATCGTCAGAATGATATTCTCGTTCAATTATGTCAACAATCTCTTTGGAAATGCTCCTGGGAACAATCTTATGTTTTTGGTTGAACTCCATCTGTAATTTCCGCCGCCTGTTGGTTTCTTCTATTGCTTCCTGCATTGAACGGGTAACGGTGTCGGCATACATAATTACTTTGCCATTAATATTACGCGCAGCTCTTCCGGCAGTCTGAATGAGTGATCGCGTAGAACGTAAAAACCCTTCCTTATCAGCATCAAGTATGGCAACAAGCGACACTTCAGGAATATCAAGCCCTTCACGTAAAAGGTTAATCCCAATTAAGCAGTCAAATTCTCCTTTTCGCAGATCCCGTATTATTTCAACGCGCTCAATTGTTTCTATTTCCGAATGCAGATAGCGCACTTTCAATCCAACTTCCGTCAGGTAATCAGTCAGGTCCTCTGCCATCTTTTTCGTTAATGTTGTAACCAGCACCCGCTCACTGGCAGCAACTCGTTTTTTAATCTCGCCAATTAAATCATCAACCTGGTTTGTTGCAGGCCTTACCTCAATTTCAGGGTCAATTAGGCCTGTTGGTCGTATTACCTGCTCAACCACCTGTTCTGATTTTTCCATCTCATAATCAGCAGGGGTTGCTGAAACAAACACAACCTGATCTATCATTTCTTCAAATTCATGAAACTTCAATGGCCTGTTATCAAGTGCTGATGGCAGCCTGAAACCATACTCAACTAAGTTCACTTTCCGGGATCTATCGCCCTCATACATACCCCGTACCTGTGGTATTGTTACATGGGACTCATCAATAAACATGAGATAGTTACTCTTAAAATAATGAAGCAGACAATGCGGTGGCTGGCCTGGCTGTCTGCGGTCAATGATCCGTGAATAATTTTCAATGCCATTACAATACCCAACAGTTCTAAGCATCTCAACATCATACCGTGTACGCATTTCTAACCGCTGTGCTTCAACGAGCTTTCCTGCATCCATAAATTCCTTTATCCTGTGTTCAAGTTCAATTTCAATCATGCGTATGGTTTCTTCCATTTCTTCTTTACTGGAAATATAGTGTTTGGCTGGATAAACGTATGCCTTTTCAAGCGTTTCTATGCGTGCTCCCGTCACGGGGTTAATTTTGTACAGTGCCTCTATTTCATCGCCAAAAAACACTATACGCAACGCATCCTGAAGGTTGGCAGGGAATATCTCTACAGTATCACCACGCACCCTGAATGTACCGCGGGTAAATGCTATATCATTGCGGTCATAATGGATTGACACAAGCTTCATTAGAAGATCCTGGCGGTCAACCATATCCCCCATGGATAGCCGTATATGATTTTTTTCAAAACTTTCGGGATTCCCGATGCCATAGATACATGATACAGATGAAACAATGATAACATCTTCCCGCTCAACAAGTGATGATGTAGCTTTGAGGCGCAGACGGTCTATCTCATCATTAATGCTTGCATCCTTTTCAATATACAAATCCTGTGAAACAACATAAGCTTCAGGCTGGTAGTAGTCATAATACGACACAAAATACTCAACAGCATTATTGGGGAAGAATTCTTTAAACTCACGGTATAGCTGAGCGGCAAGCGTTTTATTATGGGTTAGTACCAGAGTGGGCTTCTGTACTTTTTCTATCACCTTTGCCATAGTGTATGTTTTGCCTGAGCCGGTAACTCCAAGCAGTGTTTGATACTTATAACACCTGGCAATTCCTTCTGCCAGTTTTTCTATTGCCTGTGCCTGGTCACCTGAAGGTCTATACGCAGATACCACCTTAAATTGGGGCATGGTTCACCTTTGATTTTGTAATAGTATATATAATGTAGCCATACCGCATTGAAAATACAAGAAAATACTCCATGCTGAAACTGATCATATTATAGTGCTGCAGAGGTAAAAGGTTGGCCATCAAGCACAAAAAAACCGTATTCTGCAAAAAGGTTTGGCATTACCGGAATGATGACCGACCGCGAATAAATTGTTGAAAAATGCATTTCTTTTTTTATAGGATATTTAAAATCCCTGCAGTAATCCCTGAAGTCCTTTATTGTCAAAAGGTGAATATTAGGTGTTTCATACCATTCATAGGGCAACAGTTTATTTTTTGGCATCCTTCCATACAGTGACAGATATAACCGCAATGAGTAATGGGCAAAGTTAGGGAAGCTGAACACTGCATTCAGCGCAATTCTTAACGACTCGCGGATAACAATATCCGGTTTCTTTGTACTCTGCAATGTCTGGTTAACAATAACATAATCAAAAGAGTTGTCTTTATAGTCCGACAATCCTTCATCAATGTCACCCTGATAACAATACAGCCCTTTCTCCACACACTGGCTAACCCCTTCCGGAGATATCTCCACTCCAAAGCTTTTCACCTGTTTTTTTTCCTGCAGCAATTTTAATAAAAGCCCATCGCCACATCCCAGGTCAAGCACCCGCGAACCGGCAGGAATCAGATCAAGTATCAGATCATAGGCCACACGGTATTCTTTCATTTTTTATGTACCTTTTCAAATTCCCTCTTCAAAAAGTTTGCAATATTATGCTCAAGCTGCTCATTTGGCAATAAAAATGTATCGTGCCCCCTGTCACTCTGAATTTCAGTAAACACTACATTTTTACTGTTCATACGCAGTGCCCTAACTATTTCCCGTGACTGCGGTGTTGGATATAGCCAGTCAGAAGAAAAGCTTATAATCAGGTAATCTGAATTAACATGCACAAATGCGTTTGCCAGGTCACCTCCAGAATCATTTTTTAAATCAAAATAGTCAATGGCTCTGGTAATATATAAATACGAATTTGCGTCAAACCTCTGGACAAAATCATTTCCCTTATGGTGCAAGTACGATTCAACCTCAAACTCTAAGTCAAACCTAAATTTAAATATATCGGCTTGTTGCAATCTTCTCCCAAATTTTTCATGCATAAGCTTTTCACTAAGATATGTAATATGTCCAATCATTCGGGCAAGCGATAGTCCATTGGATGGACTGGTTGCATGATAATAATTCCCATTATTCCAGTTTGGGTCACGCATGATAGCCTGCCTGCCAACTTCATGGAATGCGATGCCCTGTGCCGAGAGAGAAGCAGCGGTTGCTATCGCTATAACCGATTGCACCCTGTCAGGGTATGATATAGACCACTGCAAAGCCTGCATGCCACCCATTGAGCCACCGGCAACTGCCAAAAGCTTTTCAATTCCCAGATAATCAATTAAATGTCTCTGGGCATTTACCATATCCTGTATGGTTACGATGGGAAAATCCAGGGCATATTCTTCCCCTGTATGAGGATTTACCGATGAGGGGCCGGTGGAACCACTGCAGCCACCAATAATATTGGAACATATGACAAAATATTTGCTGGTGTCAAACGCTTTGCCCGGACCAATATAATGATCCCACCACCCGGGGTACGCATCAGCTTCTGTATGATACCCTGCAGCATGTGCAGATCCCGAAAGGGCATGCAGAATTAATATTGCATTACTTTTATTCTGATTCAACGTGCCATATGTTTCATATGCTAAAGTTATAGGTCCAAGTTTTTCCCCTGACACAAGCAGCATTTCATCAGGCGGTACCGCAAATGTATAATACTGCGTTTGAACTATACCAACGGATTTATCTAATGTAATTTCACTTTTCATTAATAATGCTGCTCCTTTATAAAAATAAAAAACCGCTTACCGGAAGGTTGGAATAAGCGGTTACCAGTTGCCTATCTCATCTTCCGGAATTTCTTCCGCTGGAATTGGCACCGACTTATACCTGCGCCGGTTGCCGTGGTTTCACAGGGCCAGTCCCTCCACCACTCTTGATAAGATAGTACGATTAAAAAATAATAATCGTGCTATAATACAAACTTAAAATACTATATCGAATATATCAATATACTAATTTAGCACAAATATAGCACATTATAGGTGTTGATAAAATAAATTTTAAATGACATAAAATCAAAATGAAATCCCTGAATTTAAAGCAAAAGATAAATTGTATTCACATTTTATATATACAATGATTATTAATGCGTACACACCCGCTGCCTTCAGCAGTATGAGTGGCCTTAAATTCCATATACATCAAAAACCTTGAAGAGCTGCTTCAACTGAATTAAATACTTTTATCATTGACGTAACTTTTGTTAATTCTAACACTTTCTGAACTTCCGGAGTGGGTGCAGCTAATCTGAATTGTGATTTAAGATTCTGATTAATGTTTAGAAAAATACCTATACCGGAGCTTGTTATCATCTTAACATCTGAAAGGTCGATAACCATCTGCTTTATACCTTTATTGACTATAGCATGTTGAAGCTTTTCTTTTAGATCCGGGACATCTAATGTATGAACTTCCTGCATGATTATCTTTACAACAAATGTACCATTCCCTTTATCTGTTAATTCTATCATACCGATCACCTTTTTACATAATGTAATCAATCAGCTGAAATAATAGCCATAGTGATTTCTTTTAGTCAATAAAAAAATTGATTTCTTCCACTGTTAATTTACATATTATTTTTTTATAAATTACATAAGAAATAATTTTTCAAAATACTTTGTAGTACACTACAATGCAACATATACCACCTGTGACTCTTTTAGTGTGGACAGTAAAATATTTCTTGCCTTAAAAAAAGTTAACAAATAAATACTGATATTACATTGACAATCAATGCTATACATTGCAATCATTAATTACTTTCGTTTCATTTAATACAGGGTAGCAGGCTATGATAACGACCTTCATAACCTTTGGATTATATCTCATTCTATTACTGGCCATTGGATTATTTTATTACAATAAATCACATGATATCGCTGACTTTATACTTGGTGGCAGGAAATTAGGCAAATTTGTTATGGCACTATCTGCACAGGCCAGTGATATGAGTGGTTGGCTGCTAATGGGATATCCTGGTGCATTGTATGCCAGGGGCATGCCTGCTATATGGATTGCTGTTGGACTGTTAGTTGGGACATACTGTAACTGGAAATTTGTAGCAAAACGGCTTCGTGTTTATACCCAAATTACCGATTCTATTACTCTTCCAACATTTTTTGAATATCGCTTCAAAGACCCCACAGGGCTTCTGCGTATTATATCAGCTTTAATTATTCTTATATTTTTTACCATTTATCTTTCTTCCGGATTTGTTGCATCAGGAAAACTGTTTGAGTCCATGCTGGGCATAGAATATCATATTGCAGTACTTGTTGGTGCTGGCATTATCCTTTTTTATACATCACTTGGGGGTTTCTTTGCCGTCAGTGTCACTGATGTTGTGCAGGGATCACTTATGTTTTTTGCCGTTATTATTGTCCCCATTGTTGCCATGCAGAACATTGGTTCCTTCAATGCTATAACACAAGCCATGCAAAAAGCATCGCTGCCAGTTAATCCGTTTACATCAGTAACCTTATTCTCAGTAATCTCTACTGCATCATGGGGGCTTGGCTATTTTGGTCAGCCGCATATACTGGCACGATTCATGGGAATACATTCACACCATGATATCAGGAGTGCCCGCCAGATTGCAATGACATGGGTAACCATTTCGTTATTTGGTGCTTCCTTCATTGGGATTGCAGCAGTGTATCTATTCCCGGAGCTATCGGAACGCAATGCCGAAAAGGTTTTTATCTTCATGATACAGAAATTTTTCACACCATGGGTTGGCGGGATACTTCTTGCAGCAATTCTTTCAGCAATCATGTCCACAGCCGATTCACAATTGCTGGTGTGTTCAGCAGCATTAACTGAAGACTTTTATCAGCGTATTATTAAGCGCAACGCATCACAGAAAGAATTAATCCACATTGGCCGAATTACCACAATACTTATCACAGTCATTGCCGCACTGTTTGCCATGAATCCTGAAAATACAGTTCTGGGATTGGTAGCCTATGCATGGGGCGGTTTTGGTGCTGCATTTGGCCCTATAGTACTTTTTGCACTATTTTCAAAGAATACGTCATGGCAATCTGTACTGGGGGGAATGCTTGCAGGGACAATTGCGCTGGTAGCATGGAATTTTTTAGGCTTAAATACATATTGTTATGAGATAGTTCCCGGATTTATTGCAAATGCGATAACCATTATGGTACTTAACAGAATCTATCCTCAACACGATTCCACAATCAATACTGAATTTGCAAAAATGACAAAAGAGATGAAATCCTGACAATCAAGACAACCACTAAAATTTATGGAAGAGCATATATTTCAGTAACAATTCATAAAAATAGTTTTAGCGTACAATAATGAATACTATGTCTTTAGAGCCTGTAGAAGTAAAAACAATAGATAACATTTTTTCCATAAAAAGTCAACGGTCAAATACTGTACATACGAACTGATTTCTTTTACAATTTTATATAAAAATAATATTATCATATCTATATTTTTTTTATTGATAAAAATATCATATTTTGTAAGTTGTCATACAAATTTACGGTATAACGGAGCTATCTATGGATGCTTTTTTTAACCCACGATCAATTGTTGTAATAGGTGCTTCCAATAAACCATTTAATTTAGGTGCTACAATCTGTGAATACCTTACATTTCTCAATTATGATGCAAAAATCTATGCAATAAACCGTAAAGGCGAAGATGTTAAAGGCTGTAAGGGATACATGAGCCTTTTAGAAATTCCTCATGATGTTGATCTTGCTATTATTCTTACCCCTGCGTCTGCTGTGCCTTTTGTAATGGAAGAATGCGGGAAAAAAGGCATACAATCAGTTATCATTGAAACTGCTGGCTTTACCGAAGAAGGCGATTATGGCAGGCAATTGCAGAAAGAGGTAAACGAAATTGCCAGGCACTATAATATTCGTTTCATAGGACCAAACTGTCTTGGCACATTAAATGCACATAACAGGTTTTGCTGTTTTTTTGGAGCTCGTCCCGGTGAATATGATGGTGTGTTTGAACGTCCCGGTGATATTTCCTATGTTATCCAAAGTGGCGGGGTTGGTGTGCTCATCATGGACTCATTGCGTAGCGACGTTGTCAATGTTAATAAAATGATGAGCATTGGTAACAAAGAAGACATCGACGAAGCTGACTGCATTGATTACTTTAATACCGATGGTACAAAAGTTATTGGCATGTATATTGAAAGCGTTAAAAATGGCAAACGATTTCTTGAAGCTGCAAAGCGCTCATCAATACCCATCCTTGTATACAAAGTTGGCAGGACCAGCGAAGGTGTAAAGGCTGCCATGTCACATACCGCTGGCATGGCAAATAACGATATCATTTTTGATGCTGCATGCAAACAGGTAGGCATTATTCGCTGTAAAGCCATAAGTGAATTGCATTCAATGCCAAAGATTTTTACTACCATGCCTTTACTCAAAGGCAAACGCATAGCAATCTTTACCAATTCAGGCGCTTTTGGCGGTATAACATCTGATTTGCTGGTTGAAGCCGGTTTTGAAATACCTACCTTATCAGGTGAACTGCAGCAAAGAATTACCCGGTGCGGTAAACTATACAATGTATCAAATCCAATAGATTTGGGCCCAACATTATCACTGCAAACATTTATTGATATTTTTACTACACTATTATCTTCAGATGAAATTGATGGTATATGTGCCGTACCCAATGTATGGCAGCAGGTTGTTATTGATGGCATTCTTGAACTAATGAAATTATGCAAACTCTATGATAAACCAGCAGGCATATACATACCCAATGCAGTGGATCGTATACTAAAAATACGCACTGCATATTCTATCCCCGGTTTTGAATCACCTGAAGAAGCGGTTCGTGCATTACAGATATCATATCAATACTATTGTGCCAGTCAGAAAAAATCATTAACCAGATCAAAAACCAATGCTTGTTTATAATAGCCATTTCATTCATTGGGTTGTTCTTTTCTAATTTGTTGAGGTGATTTTTTGAAGTGCTTTACAAAATGCCGGTAAAATGTAGCTAAATTTTCATACCCTACATCAAAAGCAACTTCAATTATCTTTTTATCGGAACATAGTAATAAATGACGTGCTTTTTCAAGGCGCACAATTTGTATGTATTTATTTATGGTTATACCTTCTTCGCTTCTAAAGACTTTAGATATATAATCAGGATGCATTTCACATTGCAGTGCAATGGTATACCTGTCAATGGGTGCATTATAGTACTCATTAACATGTTCTTTAATTATTTTGATTAATGTTTTATGTTTTTCAGCTGTATATAATAGCTCATCATCTATTGTAATATAATCTTGTGAATTGCCAATACATAAACTGATTAAAAATTTTGCAATAAAACTCATTATGACTACCGATAAGCCATCACCAATCAGAAGTCAAGACATCATCATACAACTATCTA
>DYLU01000006.1 GCA_020721905.1 Leptospira biflexa
CAAAAGATATATTTTTTAATAAGACAATACAATCTTTTTTGAAACTACTGCATGACAATACCTTTATAAATAAAATTAAAACGATTGGCAATTACAACTTTACTGATTCAGGCGATATTATATATGCTTCCAATCAAAACGAATAAGACCATACGTACTCATTCCGTAGTTTTTTAAAAGTGTCAGGATTTTCCGTGCACCCAGCTTTACATCTATCATTGTAATGATTGATGAGGTATGACAGATTACATCGCTAACAAATGAAAGATAGTGCAACACAGTGTAGTGTTACCAGCTGGATTTCAAAGCGGTAAAAACATAGTATTGTTCAAATTTTTCATGTATATTCCAGGCACACCCCGCAGTAGCTGTAACCGAATGGTAATACAGATCAGCTGACAAGCCTGCGTTGGCGGTATTGGTCCATTGTCCGTATTCATCCTTATACAATCCTGCATTGGTAAAAACACTGCAAAAAAGCATCTCGTAGATAAGCTCATACATGCATTCAAAACCAGCTATGTGCCGCGATTGTGTAGCCGTATAGCGCGCTTCATATCCTAACAGGTAACTATCGAATACATATTCTGCATGCATTCTGTTTTTTGAATTAGTATAAAAACTATATCCTGCAGGAATGATATACAGGGTATGAGTTACCTGTAACGGCAGAAATACCGATAGCCGTGATTGACATAGATATTCCTCATTAGACTTCCCGCCAAAAAATGACATGGCAACCGACATATTTTTCTTAGTAATTGAGCGCACCTTATCGGTTGCCTTAAAACTCAACTCGCATCCTTTTGTAGTTATATCTTCAGGAATATTTAAGGCTATAGCATTGTGATCTGACACCTTCAGATAACTGAATTTACCATATAAAAATAGTGCACAATCAAAAACACCAATATTAAAAATACTGCCCATACCCAGAAATGGTTTTAATCCTGTTACCGTAAATGGCATATTATATCGTTCCCATTGTCCATACTCCCGATAAAGCTCTGACCCTACATGCCAGCCACATACGCTTTTGTGATTCATAAATTCAATGCTTGCTTTTGTAAGGGTGACTCTTTCTTCATTAAAACCCACCTGTACCTGTTGTGTGCCGATAGTTTTAAATAGTGGCTCTGACACCGTGAGCAAAGGTACCACACCATATATTGGCTGAATTGCAATTTCAAATGCATAGAAGAATGTTGCTGCTTTGACCCTTATTATAAGACGGACGTCGCTGCTGTCGTTATAATTAACAACATCTATTGTAACTGATTGCAGCATATATGTTTGTTTTACACGCGATATTAGTTCGTATACTGTATATTTATTATACACAGTCCCTTTTAAGACGCTGAGATCCTTTTCAAGCATTGCCTTTACACGTGTATCAGGTACAATCTGAATCTGAGCAATTCGTGATTCAACAACAAACAGTGTACAGTTATCATTTTGTATTTCATAATGGCTTACATAACTTGTGGTATATCCTGATTCATGGAGTTTATTGGTTAAAGTCATTGCCATGGCTTTTGCCTGTTGTTTTGATGCAACAGTTTGATTTTCCATGTCAGCAATGTCCAGGGGGGCAGTTAAGCCAGCAACAATGACCTTTGCCATACAGATGGAGGAATAAAAAATAAACAAAAGCAGAAAAGATAACGTTTTCACAATATCCTCACATGTGTTTCACTCTAACACCTTTGGGTACTTGCAGTGTAAAAATATCGGGAGGTACTTTTACATTCAGATGCACATTGTAATAGCGGGTTACATTTCGTGTGGTGCCGTTATGAGTTCGTGCAATAACTTCAACCGTAGCAGGAAACCATACGGTATTGATATACATATAATCTTCATACAGTTCTTGCATAATCTCAATATTGTCTGCAGTATAGGTAATTTTCTTAACCGGATATCTTTTTTGTTTATCTATTACTAACTCAATCGTAGTTTGGGTGGCAGTATCCACAAGTATATATCGATATGCGCTTTTAAAAAAGCCATAGTATGTGTTTTCTCTTTTTTTAATAACAATTCTATCCTTAAAAGCAAAAAATTGAGCAAAAGGATGAGTAACGGGAGCATTCATGTCGTGCATTACCCATAATTCTTTTGATTCAGGATAGTACCACTGAAGATTCCCTCCTTTTATAATTACAATCTGGGGGAAAGGTTTGCTGTAATCTATACGCATATTTTGCTTATATGCCCGGTATCTGCCTTCATAGCGAATTCGTGGTTTTCCTGTTTCAGCTATGACCTGTACAATGGTGGCATCAATGCTTTCCACAGCAAAATTATTTATTATGCTATCAATCTCATCTGCAGAGGATTGCATTGCAAATAACAGGCATATGATGTAAACTGCATGTTTCATAGGGTTAACTCTTTTAATTTTATTGTTGCATAATTTGATTGCTCTGACACTGTAGAGTATATCATCACACTTGTCAAGGTAAACCTATGCAACTGATAATCAGTATATTAATTCTTTTAACAAGCTTTACATATTCCTTTGCCCAGATTAATGAAAGCGCCCGGCCATTACAGTATCCGCAAGGTGTGGTATCAAACGCACAGCCTTATTTTATATGGTGCGATATATACAATACAGGGAACAAGCCTTTTGTGGTTACAGTTACTATCACTGACTCACAGGGTCATAGCAATGAATACACCCTGCATCCTGAAATAATAAACGGGATATACTGTGTTATACACTTACCATCTGCTCTGACCCCCGATACATACACATATACAATAAAGCTTTTGCATAACAATAAACCTGAAAATAAGCGCTATTATCACTACAAAAAGTACCCGGTAGAAGGCACCTTTACTGTTGATACCACACAACAGAATACGATAGACACTTTAACAAAAACTGACCTCATTAATTTTTTAAGTCAGAGCCGTCAGAATAAACTCCAAAATGGCTATAATGCCCTATTCTTTTCATCAAGCGGAACTATTTCTCTTGGCACTGGTGTGGCAGTGTATTATCTGACTGATTTTGGTATTGTCACTACTATTATATCAGCAGTAGGCATAACCTCGGGTATTATTGGTATAACTGCCGGCATTTATTACGGTGTAAAATATTACAACACTAAAAAGAAAATTGAATCTGTAATGAAATAAAATAAAAGTTCAGTTACAAAAAGATTGAAAAATCCATAAAACAAAAGTACAATGGAATCATGAAGATTATAAATATACATGGTTATATGTATTCATACTATTAAGTATTTACCATACACACTGTATATACAATATCCATACTATTATTCACTACCATGGTCCTGAAAGAACTTACTAATATATATTCATCAACCAGTGAATTCAAATCGCTGGCAGCTTCAGGCGTACAGGCCTTTTCCATTGAAGGCATTTACCCATCTGCATTCCCATTTATTGTAGCAACATCATTCAACACCAGGCAAACGCAAACCATTGTTGTTACCACCGACTATCACACAATGAACCGCTTTGTTGCCGACATTTCAGCATTTGTCAATGAAGACATCATTTTTCCTTTCCCACCCTTAGAAGTACTCCCGTATGAGTATGTTAACCCATCATCATCTATTGAACGTGACCGTATTACTGCGCTGTACCAGCTTCTTTCAGGAAAGCCTGTTATTGTGGTTGCAACCATTGAATCATTGCTCAGGGTTATCCCGCATAAAGAATTCTTTCTGAAAAAAGGCATCAATATTACCAGAGGCCAGGAATACCCCTTTGAAATAATCATTGAAACCCTGATCAACTACGGCTATGAGCGCGAAACACGAGTTGAAGGTTACGGACAATTTTCCGTTAAAGGCGGCATCATTGATATCTATCTTCCCAATGCAGCCAGCCCTGTTCGATTAGATTTTTTTGGCGACACCTGCGATTCCATTCGCTACTTTGACTCCACCACGCAGGTTTCACTTGAGCAGGTGGAAACCATAACCATTTATCCACGCCGTGAAATCTTGTTGTCTCAATCTGAAAAAGAAAAAATGCAAAAAGAATTATTGCGCGGCCACAGTAACCTTAATAAGCAGGCCCTTGAGTCATTGCACAAAGCAAATGTCCCTGGCATTTACGATTTGTTTCCACTGGCAATTCAAACCAGCACAATAACCTCTTTTGCACACAATCCACATATATTTCTGTGCGATCCAGGTCAACTAAAAGCAAAACTCTCTGAAATTGAGCGCACCTACCACCAGCTGTACAATCACAAAAAAGAGAGCACATTCTGCATTAAAGCATCGCAATTATTGCTAAGCGATAGTTACCAGCACATTGAGACGCAGGCTGTAAAACTGCATCCATTCATAACCGATTCACGGAACGTATGGCACCTGAAAGGAATCGCATCTTTTCAGGGAAGAATTCAGGATGTACGCAATGAGTGCGCAAAACGCATTGAAGAAGGATGGCATATTGTTGTAAGCACATCGTTTGAAGGACAGGCCCGAAGGTTATATGATCTATTCACTGAATTTAAACCGCAGGAAAAATTCGATACATATAACCCCACAAAGCATTTTGGTATTATTATCTCAAATCTTCATGAAGGCCTTGAGATAGAAAGCATCAAAACATGTATCATTACCGACCATGAAATTTTTGGCAAATCTTACCGAAAGAAAAAGCATTTCAAGCAGAAATATTCAAAGCCAATAGAAACTTTTTTAGAGCTATCGCCCGGTGATTACGTTGTGCATATTAATCATGGAATAGGAATATTTAAAGCCATTGAACGTATGAGTGCGGGCGGCGTTGAGCGCGATTTTTTAGTCATAGAGTATTCTGATGGTGATAAGTTGTATGTTTCACTTGACCAGATAAATATGGTACAGCGCTATGTGGGGCTTGATGGCCGTCAGCCGCGAATTGATGCACTTGGTAAAAAATCTGCATGGAACCGTATTAAAGAGCGTGTCCAGCAATCAGTAGAAGAGATAGCACAGGATTTATTGAAGATTTATTCTCAGCGAAAAGCATTGAAGGGATTTCAATATCCCGCAGATACCATGTGGCAGGAAGAATTTGAATCAAAATTTGAATATGAAGAAACCCCTGACCAGATCACCGCAATTGAAGATGTAAAGGATGATATGGAAAAATCTCAGCCAATGGACCGTCTGGTGTGCGGCGATGTTGGATTTGGCAAAACAGAAGTAGCAATACGGGCAACATTTAAGGCAGTCATGGCAGGCAAACAGGTTGCAATACTGGTTCCCACAACAGTACTGGCAATGCAGCATTATACAACATTTTGCAAGCGTTTTGCTGATTACCCGGTAACTATCGAGATGTTATCGCGCTTTAAAACACAACAGCAAATAAAATCAATAAAAGAGCGGCTGAAAGCAGGAGATATTGACATTATTATTGGCACTCATGCGTTGCTTGCAAAGGATGTACATTTCAAAAATTTAGGGCTGGTAGTAATAGATGAAGAACAGCGTTTTGGCGTGAAGCATAAAGAACATTTAAAGAAATTGCGCCTTATGGTAGATGTATTAACACTTTCGGCAACACCCATACCTCGCACCCTTCACATGTCGCTTGCAGGCATCCGTGACCTGTCAATCATTGCAACGCCACCAGAAAACCGTCAGTCCATTGAAACTCTTGTTATTGAAGATAACCCTGACATTGTCCGCATGGCAATACTAAAAGAGATAGAGCGAAGGGGACAGGTGTTCTATGTGCACAACCGCATCAGCAGCATCTATGAGCAGGCCCAGTACTTAGAAAAGCTTGTGCCAAAAGCAACGTTTTGCGTGGCACACGGCAGAATGCATGAGCACGAGCTTGAAGAAGTCATGATTGACTTTATTAACGGCAAATATGATGTACTGGTATCAACGTCTATTATTGAATCGGGACTTGATATGCCCAATGTCAATACCATCATTGTAAACAGGGCTGATACATTTGGACTTTCCCAGCTATATCAGTTAAAGGGGCGTGTTGGAAGGTCGGACAAACAGGCTTATGCATACCTTTTTTATCCACGGGATTTTCGTATTACCCAGGATGCACAAAAGCGATTACAGGTAATTGCAGAGTATACTGAAATTGGGAGTGGTTTTAAGATTGCCATGAAGGATATGGAAATACGTGGTTCCGGCAACATTTTAGGCAAAGAACAGTCGGGCAATATTATGGATGTTGGTTTTGACCTGTATTGCCAGATGCTTGAGGATGCTGTGCGAAAGCTCAAAGGAGAAAAACCCATTTCTGTTTTCAGGACTCCCGTATATATCAAAACCAATATTTTTATTCCTGATAATTATATAGCCGATGAAAAACAAAAAATAGAATTTTACAAGCGATATGAAGCCTGTGAAACCCTTGAAGAATTAACTGACCTGACCCGGGAGATGATTGACCGATTTGGGCCGCCACCTGAAGAAGTAAAATCCTTGATAGCCATGGAAGAAGTTAGGACATTAGCTTCCCGGCTCTATATTGATGAAATTATTGAGGATACAAAATTAGTCAAAATGCGCATTACAAAAGAAGCAAAGCTTGACACCAAAAGGTTGGTTGCACTCATTCAAAAAGATAAGCGGTTGTCCATTGACAGGTATGACAGGGAGATAGTAAACTTTGTTACCGGAGCAATACCTGCCGAAAAAAAATTAGAAGAGATAAAAAAATTGTTGCAACAATTACTATAATCAAGTAACAATCGTAAAACTTTTACTTTTACAAACAGTAAATGACAATTCCCTCCCCTGGAGGCATATTTTTTAATTCTTACTATCAAAAGGATGGATACTATGAAAACAAAGATTTTCTATTCAGTAATTGCAGTTATGATTTTTACACTTGCAATCTCCTGTGGCAATAAATATGGCGGTAAATGGATTGCAAAGATTGACAGCGATGAAATCACTGATAATGAGCTCAATGCATATTACTATGCACAGATGAAAAGTATTTATAATTTACCCAAAGAAGAAATAGATAAATTAGCTCAGGATCCGGCACAGCTGGAACGAAATCCCCTGTTAAACAAAAGCAATTTTCTTGAACAGATGATTCAGCAGAGACTTGTGTACAAAAAGGCTATTGATGATGGTATTTTAAAAAATGAGGAGCTCAATACTCTTTTAGATATTTCCAAAGAAGGCCTTGTGGTACAGTACTATATTCGTGAAAAGTTTAAAAACGATATTACTATTGCGCCTCAGGAAGTTGAGCAGATTTACAACCAGCAGCGTGCCCGTTTCAAAGGTATCCCTGTAGATCAGGCTGAAATGTATATCAAGCAGCAGCTTTTCCAGCAGAAACTCAACATGAAGATAAAAGAGCTGGTTGATACATTGCGCGACGAAAAGAAGATTGAGAAAAACATGGAATTGCTGCAAAAAGAATTGAACACCCAACCCCAGATTCAGCAAGCACCTCAGCAGGCTCCGCAACAACAAAAGTAAACTGTGTTACACCTGATTATATAAAAAGCTGCTCCCGGATGAGCAGCTTTTTTATTTCAATTGTTCATGGCTTACAGTGGACGTCATTACGGCATAAGCGTTTTATAATCCCGGCTATCTATTGAACACTGACTGAATACTGTGCTGAATTTGTTTTTTTATCATTAAGCATTAGTATTTCGGTTACTGCATTTTTTTTGGTTTCAAAATAATAGTAGTTTGGTTTTGGCTGCAATATGTTATTTACTTTTTTATATTCACCTTCTTTCTCATGAAGCACCCACTTTTCTATAACGATAAGGTGTGTGTTGGGAGAAAGCTTTGCCTCAAAATACTTTTTTTGTGATTCCAGTCCTATGGTTGTTCTCCCTGCATCTATTTTATCAATAAATACTTTGTAATAGCACCGTTTATCATCATCAGGATTGACAATGCCTGTATCACTTGCAACAAAACGGAAATTAACATTGACATCAACCGGCGCAATAACCGGCTCTACCGGTGCTTCATATTTGGGAACTGATGTACAGGAGATTATACAACCAACTGCTCCCATCAACAATACACGAACATACTTTTTAACTTTTCTCATGGCTTATCCTTAATTTCAATATGATATATACCATCATAGGCATCATTCAATGGCTTCAGTATACAATACCCTTTCCCATCAATTATTTCATGTAAGGTTGCAGACTTCCCCGCTTTAACTGTAACTGTTTGCAGAATGTATCCCAATGAATCCGTAACCGAGAATGCAACAGGTATTTTTTCAGGTGCTGTAACAACAAAATACTTTCTTTGTCTTCCTTTATAGTGCAGTATAAAATAATCTGTATCTGCTTTCTTTGATATATAGCCGTTTATTGAATTTCCCTGTAGGGTATTTGCCTGTTCTTTTGTATCATTTGGTTCTATATCAATCATATCAGATATACTAACAGGAACTATCGCCAATGCATAATGATTATCAAGGTCAAGCTGACCACGTTTTGCCCAAACCTTTACATAAAACGGTGTGCCAATAAAAAGATTGGGATGCAATTCTTTCTGGCCGGTATTTTCATTATTAACTGAGTACAGTTCATCGCCATTTGTGTTGTAAATTGCAAACAGTATGTCCAGAGTCATGGGTGGTGTTACTTCAACGCGATACCACTTATTTTCAGAGCTATCGCTCCTGTAGGCATAGAAATCTACATCACTCTCGGGATATATTCTTCCCATTATGGTATCAGTCACAACAGACGTAGCCGACTGTATTATAGTATTTGGTTCAATCTCGGTTGTATTGTCGTAACTGCGTGTGGTAACTACAAGGCTATAGTGGGTTTCATTATTTGCTGCGTAATTTTTTGCAGCAACCATAATATAATAGTTCCCTGCAGTTGATAATCCTATGCCCTTTGCTATCTGGCTTACGCCCTGTCCCTGCGGATTTGAAGAAAATAACACTGTGCCCTGCGCATCAACAATATCAAGTTGCGACTCAATATCAGTAACACCCGTTACCTCAACATCACATACTACCGGAACCTCTTCCACATAAAATGTAAACCAATCCTCTTCACGATTGGGATTTACCGCATTGGTATTTGCTTTGTTAAATGACGGCGAATAGTACCCATGCACGGGAACACCTACTGATATTGGGTTTGCTGATAATATTGCATCATTGGGCTCTGACTCAAAGCCCTCTGCATCTTCCTGATTTATTAACAGTGTATATTCATTTTCAGTATTTTTAATTCGCTGATCCTTATCCCCATGTGACATGGAAACATAGTATCTTCCAGGTTCAACTTTAAATCCGCGTAAGCGTTCGGGTGCTGATTTGCGCATATCATCAACATACTTCAGTGGTTCAATACCATCATCAGCTGCTTTCCACACAGTAAAAGCAATGTTCACACCCTTTATGGCAGAAATGCTGATATCAAAGAGCACCGGCTCATTAACATCTATCATATAAAAATCATAATCACTTTCAGTATTCATAAAGCCACTTACTGGCCTGGCAATAGTTATTGAGTTTGCCTGAGTGTAAGTATCATTGGGTTCATTTTCAAATATTATTTCTTTTTTACATGTACTAAACAACATGATGCCACAAAGCACCATCCATAACGATAATTGCATTTTTGCCATACACATTCCCATCCAATCCATGATTTTTGTATATACTATAGGTAGCAGTTCAGATGAATTGTTAGCAACTGTGCAATTAAAGTCAAGTATCATTTTTGGTTGACAGTAAAATTGTCTTGAAATTTGATTTTTTTAAAATTAGCATATCATTACTTACATCATTTGAGCATTGTAAAAATTTATAGGAGATGCGTCATGACTACAAAATCAAAACTGTATGTCACAGGAATTGTATTAGCAATTCTTTTGCTTTCGGGTGTATATCTGTACTTTAAATACTTTTTCACCTACGAACAGAAGAATATTGTACAGCGAAAAATTGAAACAATAACCGGACAAAATCTTACCATAACCGTATTTGGGTATGATGGCAGGATCATTAAGCGGTGGTACGGTGTCCAGAAGATCACCACACCAAAAGACGGCCGCAACTATTCATTTTTCTATACCCGTGAAGGGAAATATGTACAGATACCTGCCAGTGTGTGGTATCTTGCCGAAGAGGAGTAATGGTGCTTAACCAGAGTATTCAATATATTAAAGGGATTGGCCCAAAACGTGCAGAGCTTTTAAAGCAGGAACTGGGCATTGGAACCGTTGAAGACCTGCTTTACTTTTTACCACGGAAATATATTGACCGTTCCAACACTAAATTAATCAAAGACTGTTTTGTTAATGACATTGTAACAGTTACCGGGATTGTTAAGCAGGTAAAAATTTCAGGCCACCGGCGCAAATTCCTTGAAGTTGTTATAGATGATGGCAGTGATACGTTATCAGGTGTTTTTTTTGGCGGCATTCAGTATTTCCTTAAACTTTTTCAAGTGGGCGACACTGTACTGTTCTCGGGCAAAGTGGATTATTACAATACCAGGCAGATAGCCCATCCAGAGTATGATTTTATAGACAACAGCTCCGATACATTGCACACAGGCAGGATAGTACCAGTATACCCCTCAACAGAAACCCTCAAAGCACATGGATTTAACTCCCGTGTTTTTAGAAAGATTATTTACAACGCACTTGAATTGGCAAAGCAGTATATTCAGGAACCCTTTGGCAGTGAAATGCTTGAAAGGCTGAACCTCATGCCCATGTCAAAGGCTATTCAGCAAATTCACTTCCCTGCCGCAATGGATGAAGCACATCAGGCACGTTTGCGACTGGCTTTTAATGAACTGTTTTTTCTACAATATTATTTACACCTCTCACGGCACTATATCCGGGAAACACATAAACATGCAAAACCTGCAATAAATGATTCACTGTATAACGATTTTATGCAAACACTGCCTTTCAAACTTACTGATGATCAGATAAATGCTGTGCAGGAAATCATTAATGATTTACATACAGATTTTTCCATGAACCGTTTATTGCAGGGTGATGTTGGTTCCGGAAAAACAGTGGTTTCTATGATTGCAAGCCTTGCTGTCATAAGCCGTGGACAGCAGGTTGCCTTTATGGCACCAACGGAAATACTGGCACAACAGCATTATGCCACGTTTAAAAAGTTTTTACCGGAATCTGTTAGTGTAGAGCTTCTTACCGGTTCAACACCTTCTGCAACACGTAAAGAAACTCTTGCTGGCTTAAAAGACGGATCTATTAATATCATCATTGGCACCCATGCTCTAATTCAGGAAGGGGTACAGTTTGCAAATCTCGGATTCATTATTATTGATGAGCAACATCGCTTTGGTGTTAATCAGCGCGCAAGCCTTAGAACCAAAGGCCATATGCCTGATCTATTAGTCATGACAGCAACGCCTATTCCCCGGTCACTATCGCTAACACTGTATGGTGATCTGGATATTTCAATAATCAAACAAAAGCCTGCCAACAGAATTCCTGTTACAACACTTTCGTTTCCAACATCAAAACTTGAATTGGTGTACCGTTCACTGGAAAAATATATGAATGAGGGAAGACAGATATATTACGTACTGCCATTAATTGAAGATTCAGAAAAACTGGACCTAAAATCAGCCACATCAACCTATAAACAGCTTGTAAAGAGGTTCCCAACAAAAACAATTGCACTGTTACATGGGAAGCTACCCAATGAAGACAAAGAAAAAATTATGCAACAATTTAATAATCATGACATTGACCTTCTGGTCAGCACAACAGTTATTGAAGTTGGGATTGATGTTGCCAACGCATCCATCATTGTCATAGAACATGCTGAGCGGTTTGGTCTTTCACAGCTTCATCAGTTACGTGGCCGCGTTGGGCGCGGTGAATACAAATCGTTTTGTGTTTTGATTTATCCTGATGACATCCCTCAGGAAAGTATGCAGCGCATTCATATTTTAACAACAACCGATGATGGCTTTGTTATAGCTGAAGAAGATTTGAAAATGCGCGGGGCTGGCGAATTCATTGGAACCCGTCAGCATGGACAGGGTATAGCATTTGAATTTGCAGATCCCGTCAACGATTTTGAACTTATCAGTATAGCCCGACAGGAAGCTCAAAAGCAGGTAGAAAGATTGAAAGACATTCCTGCACTTTTTGAAAATATTAAACGAACACAGGCAATGAATATACTGGAAGGATTAAGAAAAAAACATATACTGGCACTACTATCGTAATAAGCTTATGTACCGCAACAGTTTTTATATTTTTTGCCACTGCCACATGGGCAAGGATCATTACGACCAATTTTAGCACCTGATTGTTCCTGAATTACCTCAATGATATTCCTGTTATTCATTTTTTGCAAATTATATATTTTGGCATGTTCCTTCAATGCAATTTGAGTATCCCACATTACCCGTACAAAGCCAGTTAATTTTTTCAGGAAAGTAGCATCACTGGCAAAATCCTCCTGCGACCACTTTTCCTCCATGCTTATAATTAAAGCTTTCAAGAGATTAACATTGCCAATAAATATTGAATATATTTTCTTCACTTTCTCATTTTTCAGCATTGCATCTAACTGGCCTGTGGATAAATATTTTAAAAACGTTTCAGCACGCATGATTGAAGCATTTACATACGCTGTATATGCTTCACGGGTTTTATTGCCAAAATCTGGCTGATCAAGTTCACTATCATCAAAGCGCTGTAAGCGTAACAGGTAAAACCACAATGATTCAATCTGATCTGCAATAGTTTTATTATCCAGAACTCCTTCATTAAAAAAATCTTTTATAAGTGATCGCAGTGTAAAGCTTCCTGCTGAAGCCTGTACTCCCAAAATAGCAGCTTTGAGGTTATATATATCTACAGGTATATTATTTTTATCCAGAACCTTTTTAAGGTTTTCATCACCTTTATACTGTTTAACCGTGAACATAGTAATCTTTCATCCTACTTAAATATTGTCCTGTCAACAAAGCGATTGAAAATTAATATTTGTTTCTGATTATAAACCTGCACAGCTTTCTGTTTTATGAATGATTTACGGTCCAGCTTTTGTAATGTTTCCGGATTCAATGTTCCTAAATATGCATCAATCTTTGCAACAAATTCGTCTATCTCAGAAAAATATTTTTTTGAAACCTGCCTGCGAATCAAATCAAGGGCGTTAACGCTGTCAAATTGCAAATCCCGGTTATTTACATTATTCTCAAACCATTCTAAAACAATTGCCTTTAAAAATTCATATGGAACAAACTTTTTGATTTTCTTGCCATCTCTTGAAATAAAACAGTACCCTTCACCTGTTAACTGGATATCAGCTACAAGTAAACGCAATATAGTTTGCGGTCCTAAATGATAGTAAAATAGCCATTGATCATTATCAGGAATATCAAAATATCCAGCACTTTCATCCAATACAGATACAATTTTTTTACTGATAAACTCAATAAAATCTTCAACAATATCATAATTTTCTTTATCGATAGTTAACTTTAATAAAGCCCTCCGTAATTCTGACTTAATCTGGTCATCGGTCAGTTGTGTTTTGGTATAATAGACCATATATTCCAGATCTTCATTTTCAATCTTCAATACATTTTCATCAACCGGCAAAATATATGGTTCACGGGTATTCCATGGCTTTGTTCCCTTAACCGTAAATGGAACTGCACTTTGCCGGGTAACGCTTTCCAATTGTATATTACTTTTGCCGGTATCATAATGCGAAAGCTTAGAGTATTCATTGGAATCCAGAGCTTCTTTTAAACCAGCAGGGGAAATTACCTGTGGCGTTTCGTGTACATCCTGATCAAAAGATTCGGATTGATTTATTCTAGATTCAGAGGTATCAAGTTGACTGAGCAAACTTTGCACTGTATACGATTTATATTCACTAAATTGCAATTTGGAACGAATATCTACATCAGGCAAATTATAATGATGAGAAAGCAACCCTAAATGGTTGGCTATTAATTCCAGTAACACATCTGTTGCTTCACACAAGCTGCTTCCTTCAGCTACAATATCATTAAGTACTGATGACAGCTGTTTACCGCCTTCAGCAAAGTTAAATACTGAAGTTTGTTTTTCAAGCTCTTCCCAATCCTTTTTAACAATACTATTAAATGAACGAAGTAGCACATACATTTCTTTGAGTACTATAAAGTCAAGCCGGTTGTCCTCGGGATAATCATCAGGAAAATAAAGGGGAAAATCCTTGGTTGCCTTTCTTCTTAAATTTGCTTCATTTACTTCACTGAAAAATTTATCTGTAAGAATTTCAACATCTTCAACAATTTTAAATATTGAGTAAGACGATTTCTTGATTACAGGAACTACCTGTTCAGGGACCTCAGTAATATCCAACCGCGAACGTAAAAGCTTTGCCAGTTCAATGTGCCTGTGTATACCATTGGGAATTCCACGCTTATAAAACGTAACCACCTCTGATACATTTTTTTTCTCAGGCAATGGTATATCATGTGATGTTTCATATAGTTCACCATCAAATGTGTGTTCCGTAAAATGCTTTACATGTGCTTTCTGAACTGTATCATCCGTATCACTATCGATATCCTGTAGCAACCTGTCCAGCTCATCATCTATCATACAAACCCCAAACTTTTTATGTTGGAATCACTTCTTTATCATCCAGCAATGGTTTTTGTGATGATTTCTTTTTTATTTTTTCTAATTTAGGCTCTTCCTCTGTCTGCTGAGGATTTTCGCCATTATGAATGGGCGGCAATGGCTCACCTTTCATTAAAAGTTCAATTTCCTGAGCATTTAGTGTCTCACGTTCTATGAGGTTTGTTGCAATCAGCTCAAATTTGTCGCTGTTTTCTTCTATTAGCTTTATAGCCCTGTCCCTGCAACTGGTAACAATATCATGAACTTCTTGATCTATAAGCTGTGCCGTTTCTTCACTGTAATCTCGGTGCTGGGCTATCTCACGTGCCAGAAATATCTGTTCGGTCTTTTTGCCAAATGCTAACGGACCCAGTGTTTCACTCATTCCCCATTCGCACACCATTCGGCGGGCAATATCAGTAGCACGTTCAATATCATTGCTTGAACCGGTGGTAACCTGCCCAAATTTCATCTTTTCAGCAACATGGCCACCAAACAAAATGGTGATCTGATTGAGCCAGTATTCCCTGTTATGCAAATGGCGTTCTTCTTTGGGCAAATGCATGGTTAAGCCCAACGCCCTTCCACGCGGAATAACCGTTACTTTATGCACAGGGTCAGCTCCGGTAAGTATACCCAGCAATGCATGTCCGGCCTCATGATAGGCAATAACCTTCTTTTCCTCGGCAGAAATGAGAACCGACTTTCTTTCAGGACCCATCAATACTTTGTCCTTGGCATCTTCCATCTCAATCATGCTCACGCGCTTTTTATTGCGCCGTGCAGCCAGCAGTGCAGCCTCATTAACAAGATTTGCCAGATCTGCACCGGTAAATCCAGGAGTGCCACGGGCAATAACCTTTAAATCCACATCCTTTGCCAGAGGGATTTTACGGGTATGAACAGCCAATATCTTTTCCCTTCCCTTGATATCAGGTATGTCGACCACAACCTGGCGGTCAAAACGGCCGGGCCTGAGCAACGCGGGATCCAGCACATCAGGCCTGTTGGTAGCAGCAACAATAATAACACCTTCATTGGTTTCAAATCCATCCATTTCAACAAGAAGCTGATTCAACGTTTGTTCACGTTCATCGTGTCCACCACCAAGCCCCGCACCGCGCAGCCTTCCCACCGCATCTATCTCATCAATAAACATGATGCAGGGAGCATTACGTTTCCCCTGATCAAACAGGTCACGTACCCGCGATGCACCTACCCCAACAAACATTTCCACAAAATCAGAACCACTGATGGAAAAAAATGGCACGCCGGCCTCACCTGCAACAGCCCGTGCAAGTAAGGTTTTGCCTGTACCAGGAGGCCCTACCAGCAGAACCCCTTTAGGTATCTTTGCGCCTATGGTAATGAATTTCTTTGGATCTTTTAAAAATTCAATGATTTCCTGAAGTTCAACTTTAGCCTCATCAACACCTGCCACATCGGCAAATGTCACTTTATTTTTTGTTTCAGGCTGCAATTTAGCCCTTACTTTGCCAAAGCTCATTGCCTTGTTTCCGGTTGACTGTATCTGGCGTATCATAAAAAACCAGATAAACCCAAAGAAAAGAAGCCAGGGCAAAAAATTAAGTACACCTTTCCAGAAAAGATTATCATCAGCCTCTTCGCCTTTGATCTCAACCCTATTATTAATAAGTGTCTTTATTAAATCAGGATCCTGATATGGTATAACTGTTTCAAAAAGATAGACTTTATCACCTTTGGTAAAGGTCCCTTCTATTTTTTTGCCATTAACTATCGTCACTGATTTAACTTTATTTTCATATACTTTCTTTATGAAATCACTATATTGCAGCTGCTCAACTTTCTGAGTATTCATATCATTCATTCTGAATATGGCAATGGCAAGTAGCGCTATAAGCAAAAGCAGAGCAACCTGTTTAGCAACTTTATTCATAGAATCTCCCGTAGTTATGTGTTCTGGTAATGAAATTGTACATATATTGTAATCTTTACTTACAAGATACTACAAATACAGAAATACTCAAATAAATTTATTGTACCCTATCCAACTTTTATCAATGAGCAGGATAAAAGTGATTTAATATTAATCTGGTGGTATTTTACACAGTATTGCTATGCCAGTAACGAATAACAAGCATTTTTTGACCATTTTCCGGCAAAAAAGGCGGTGAAACTTGAGCTTTTGCTGTACCTGTCACATCAAAGAGTATTGCAGCTATCTGATTATCTATAACAATCAGTGGCACCAGATTTTTTTGTTCCGGAGTAAGCCGGTAATCAATATATAAGCGTTTAAGTGTCCGTCTACCCGTTTTACGGATAATTGCATCGCCTGTTCGTCTATTCCTGATAACAATATGGTCATATCCATCATAGCGCAATACCAGTGTGCCACTTTCAGGTGACTGCACATCAATTGATTCAGCAACAGCGCATTGAACGGTAATACCTGCCTGTGTAACAGTAACCGTTTTGCCCACCGGAAGTTTATATTCATAGTTACTATCGCCCTGACATAAAGGCTTTGAAGAAAAAATTAAAAATGATGTGGCAGTGCGATAGCGCCTGTATATGTAGATTCCTTTTCCCTCAAAAAGAGTAACATTCTTTTTCTTTGAATAATGCGCGCGATACAACGCATCCAGAATATCAGAATCAACATATTGTTTGAGATAGTTACTGATAATATATGCACAGTAAAATTTAAATATATATTCACTGTGTGAAATGGCTCTTTCCTGCACCTGTATTAATCCGGGCTGCTTTTGGATAAATCCCGGATAAAGCGAATGCAAAAGGTCAATGATGCTTTGGGTTGCATCATGTGCCTGTTTCTGAAGATTAAGCAGTGCTTCATCAAACTGTGAAAACCGTTTCTGAATGACCGGTATGACACTGTGACGTATATAGTTCCTTAGATATGTACTATCATCATTTGTACAATCGTGCCGGTAAGGTAGGTTATTATATTGTATATATGAATATACTTCATCCTGCGACAGCACCAGCAAAGGCCGTATGATGCTTTCATGTGCCAGTGCTATTGCACCTAAACCCTGCAATCCGGTTCCCTGCAACATGCGCATAAGCAGGGTTTCAATCTGATCACTTTTTGTATGTGCAGTTGCAATTTTAGTATAGCCATAGTGTTGTGCTAACATATGTAATCGTGCGTAGCGGTATTCTCGTGCCTGCTGTTCAAAGCTTTTCCCCGGCTCTTTATATCTTATAAAATCAAACCGTTCTATAAAAGCAGGGATTCCATACCGTGAAGCCTGATCCA
Source organism: Leptospira biflexa (assembly GCA_020721905.1). Taxonomy (GTDB): domain Bacteria; phylum Spirochaetota; class UBA4802; order UBA4802; family UB4802; genus UBA4802. The sequence goes on from DYLU01000006.1 coordinate 17,872, forward strand.
TAACGAAGAGTAGATCGCCAAATGATTCCTTGCCCCGCACCTTATGATCAAGGTGATAGACATCAACTGTGAACCCAAGGTGCTCACGTAACACATACAGCATATGTAACAGTGTCATTGAATCCTTGCCAGCTGACACTGATACCAGTATTCTATCGCCAGGTACAATAAGGTTATTATCCTGTATAAATGTATAAACTTTTTGTATACTGTTATTCATACATAGGGAGTTTTAATAAAAATTTCATACGTAATAAACATATATCCATTATAAGCAATGTGGGGATTCTTTCAATACATTTTATATGTAAGGCATTCAGTGCTTTTTTTACTATTGCAGGGTGCGGTCATAAAATATAATGAATAATAAACACAAAAGTCAAATACAGCCCGGTATGCTCTGTTCATAAAATTATATCCGTAAATAAGTAATAAAATTATTATTGCAACATATATAGCAAAATATAAATTTGTAATTTCTTAAACCATTATTATTCTGTTGACCGTACAGCCAGCATACTGTACAATAATTTAAAAGATATTCTGTTCAGGAGATAGTTACCATGGACATCACCATTCAAAAACGAATAGAACAATGGCAAAATCCGCCATTTGACACCACCACCATACACGAGATTAAACAACTTGTTGCACAAAATAATGAAAAAGAACTGTACGAACGCTTTTATACCACACTTGAGTTTGGTACCGGCGGGCTTCGCGGTATTATTGGTGCAGGCACCAACCGCATGAACATTTACACCGTTGGTATGGCAACACAGGGCCTGGCAAACTACATCGTTCACAAAGGTAATGCTCAAAAAGGCGTTGTTATAGCGTATGATTCACGCAGGATGTCGAATGTATTCTCAAAAGAAGCAGCCGCTATATTAGCAGGTAATGGGATTAAGGTATATCTTTTCACGGATATCATGCCCACACCAATATGTTCATTTGCAATACGCCATTACAATGCCACTGCAGGTATAGTTATCACAGCCAGCCACAACCCACCCGAATATAACGGATACAAGGTATACTGGGAAGATGGCGGTCAGGTTGTCCCGCCGCAGGACAAAGAGATAATCACCGAAGTTTCCAAAATACAGGACATCGCACAAATTAAGAAAATGAGTTTTGATGAAGCCATAGCTCATGGTATTATATCTTTAGTTGGGAATGAAGTTATTGATATCTATGCACAAAAACTTTTGCAGGTACAATTTAAATCCAATGAATTATCGCCCATCCATATTGTTTACACCCCATTGCATGGGACCGGTTACCGTATTGTGCCGCATATACTAAAAAAATCTGGTTTTCCCAATGTTCATATTGTTGAAAAACAGGCAATCCCTGATGGTAATTTCCCCACTGTCAAATCACCCAATCCGGAAGAACCTGAAGCGCTAACACAGGCAATTGAACTTGCCCAACACATCAATGCCGACATAGTGTTAGCAACTGACCCCGATGCTGACCGCATGGGTGTAGCTTTCAAGGATGACAACGGGCAGTACATGCTCATCAATGGAAATCAGATAGGCAGTATGCTTATGTATTATATGCTGTTACGATTGCAACAGCAAAACAAGCTGCCTGAAAACGGATTTGTTGTAAAAACAATAGTTACCACTGACCTTCAGCAGGAGATAGCTCATCATTTCAATGTTACCATTGAAAATGTCCTTACAGGATTTAAATGGATTGCAAAAAAGATGAAGGATTACGAAGGCTCACACGTATTCATTTTTGGCGGCGAAGAAAGTTATGGGTATCTACCTCTTGATTTTGTACGTGACAAGGATGCAGTCAGTTCTTGCTACTTTTTTGCCGAAATGACGCACTGGCTTCATTCACACAATAAAACACTGAAAGACTTTTTATATGAAATATACACTCAGTTTGGATATTATAACGAAAAGCTTGTGTCGCCTACACTAAAAGGTGTTGAAGGCATTCAAAAGATACAATCCATCATGAAACATTACAGAAGCAATCCACCCGGAAAACTGGCTGGAACCACTGTTACTGCAATTCTTGACGTCAAACAGGGAACCCTTACTGATGTCATAAAAGGCACCACAACAGCTGTAGATTTGCCCGCATCGGACGTATTGCAGTTTACATTAGACAATGGCTCAAAGGTAACCATGCGCCCATCGGGTACCGAACCCAAAATCAAGTTTTATTTTAGCTCACATAAAAAGGGGAAAGACATCAAACAGCTGGAAGAGGAAGTAACACGGTATAATGAAACGTTAGCAGGCGAATTATTAAATACAATTGAATCAATTATTAAATAACTACAAAGCCAAAAGTGTTCTTTAAATATTTTGCATAATCTCTTTTTCTTTTTTCTGCATTTTTCTTTTTTTATATGACGATTGTTCATGGTCATATCCCAAAAGGTGAAGCACGCCATGTATCAGCAGTCTCTTTAATTCTTCTTTCAGAGTCACTCCATATTCTATAGCCTGCTTACGGGCAGTCTCCAGTGAAATGAAAATGTCGCCTAAGTGTTCTGTTGCGGTAAGATGCGGCATGGGTGCTTCACGGTAGGCAAAGGATATGACATCGGTTGGGCCTTTCTTTTTACGGTAGGTTTTATTGATATGAGCTATAGCCTCATCATCAGTTATAATGAGTGTAACAACTACATTATCCACCTCCTGATACTTTAAAACAGAAGCTATAATTTTTTTACAAAATGCAGGGTAGCCCCCGGGAACCGTGATGTGTTCACTTTCAACCTGAACCTTAATTGCCATTGGGTGATTTTTTCTCCAATCGGTTTATAGCTTCCTTTGTGGGATATTCAATGCGGGAATGAAAAATACCCTGTAACACCTGCACAAATGCATTCTGAATTTTATTTAATTCATTCAGGTTAATATCGGCCCTTTCCAGGTCACCTTCATTCAGCCGATTATAGATTATACGCTTTACCAGTGTTTCCAGTTTTTCCGGTGTTGGTTCCTGTATTGAACGCGATGCGGCCTCAACAGCATCTGCCAGCATTACAATGGCGGTTTCACGAGAATGCGGTTTTGGGCCGGGATACTGGAAATCACTTTTATTTATGGAGTTACCGGTATTACTGCTTTCTTCAAGCGCCTGATGATAAAAATATGTCATCACAGACTGTCCGTGATGCTCACTGATAAAATCAATAACCATTTCCGGAAGATTATTTTTCCGTGCCAGTTCAACGCCTTTTTCAACATGTGAGATAATTAATCTGCAATATTCAAGGGCTGACATATCTTTGGCACGCGGGTCGGTAACCTTATTCTCAATATAAAAATTTGCATCCTGAATTTTCCCTATATCATGGTAATACCCGCCAACGCGTGCCAGCATGGCATTGGCACCAACCTCCTTACATGCGGATTCGGCAAGTGTTGCCACCATCAGTGAATGATTATACGTTCCTGGTGCCTTGACAAGCATCTCTTTAAATATTGCTGCATTAAGGTCCGATAGCTCCAGCAATTTAAACTTTGTTGTAACACCAAAGAGATTTTCATATACCGGGAACACACCAAACACAATGATTGCATTAATGATACCTGATATAAAAGCCAATCCAAAATTATTTGCAATAATACCAAATTGCATTTCCTGCATCAGGCCAACTGCTATGACTATCACCGAATTAATAAGCCCTAAGGTAAAACCACCCCTCAGAAAGTCAGAACGACGTTCAACATCGCCAACAACGAATACACCCGATAATGCAGAACTGAAAGCTAATAGCAACGTTGTAAAGTCACCCTTCATACTTACCGTAACAAAAAATACAATATACACACCAATCAGCATGGCAATGTGCATATTATACATGATTGCAAGTACCATGGTAACTATGGGAATAGGTAAAAGAAGCGGGAAGAACAAACCCTCAAATGTCCTTCCCTGCCACCTGGCTACAAAAAAAGCAATAACAATAAAAGTCATCACAAGTGTAAACACTATCAAAGGCATTTTATTATCAACAACCAGGTTGCTGTAATAGGTAATGAGAAAATAGCCAAAAATGACTAAAAAGCCCAGCTGAATAAGAAGCAGTCCAACAATAAAACCTGAACCAGAGAAGTGTGCATTCTTGTTAATAATATTAATCTTCTGCAACATATCCTCTGTTATGGTATCACCTGCACGTGCTATGGACTGGCCTTTCTTTATCACCCGGGTAACAGGTTTTACAGACTGTACAGCTTCAGCAATTCTTCTTTTTGTTTCTTCCTCATTATAAAAAAGGTTTGGCTGTAACAGACTGATAATTACAGAATTTACTGCATACAACACAGCACTTGATGGTTTATTAAGAACATCCTTGCTTATGATTGGCACCAGCGATTGTATTTTTTTCATATCTACCAGCACATCAACATTGATTTGTTTTTCTTTTAATTCTGCAGCATCTCCCACTACCCTCACAATAACATAATTTGACTGTAATTTTAATGGATTGGTATATGGCTTTTCCAGAATACCATTATTATATATTTGTAATAGAATCTTATTCATATCCCTGTGCAGAAGCTGTTCATCATATTGCAACAATCCCGCGAGCACTTTATCAGAATATTGCAGATAATCAGGAAGCATTGTCCTTAGCAACAACACCTGTTTTACAGGGCTGCTGTCAGGCATTTGCTCTTTAACTTTAATAACTGCCTCACACAGCATGTTGCTTATTTTAAGCTTATCTTCAACAATGGATTCATTGAGGTCAAAGATGGCGGGCATTGCTTCGGCAATGCGGTTTTTTTCAATTTCGGTTTCTATGGATACAGTGTATTCTATGGCCATGGGTGCACGAATATCCTCCCGTGCAATATCCCCGGCCTGATAATTGTATGTGGCACCAATCCTGTTTAATGTCAGAAGGGTAGTTGCGGTAATAATAACTATCAATGTATAGACAAAAGAAGCTTTCAGGCTTTTTTTCGTGAAAGCAAACTGTATGCCCCTTTTAAAAACCATAAATGAGTTTAACATATAGGTAACCGGATTGTATTATTCAGCATGTTGTTCATATGCTGCAATAATTTTTTCAACTATTGGATGCCGGCAAATGTCCTCTTTAGAGAATTCAATGAAGGTAATCTCTTCAATACCATGAAGAATTTTTTGTGCAGCCAGTAAACCAGATTGTCGTGGTTTTTCAAGATCTATCTGAGTAATATCACCAGATATCACCATTTTTGAACTATTACCCAGACGTGTTAAAAACATCTTCATCTGTGACGAAGTGGTATTCTGTGCTTCATCAAGTATAATGAATGCTTTGTTAAGTGTACGTCCACGCATATACGCCAGCGGTGCAATCTCAATGATCCCTTTTTCCATATACCTGGAAATTCTTTCATAGGGAAGAATATCAAACAGGGCATCATACAGCGGCCGTAAGTATGGATTAATTTTCTGAATAAAATCACCAGGCAGGTACCCCAGGCTTTCACCTGCTTCAACAGCAGGCCGTGTTAAAATGATGCGCTCCACCCTGCTTGTCAGCAAAAACTTTACGCCTACAGCTACCGCCAGATATGTTTTCCCTGTCCCTGCCGGCCCAATGGATATAGTGATGGGGCTTTTATGGATTGCCGACATGTAATTTGCCTGATTGACAGTTTTGGGTACAATGGTTTTCCCTGTTTCAGGGATTACAATCTTTAGTCTGTTGATTTCATCGGCATCTACTTTAATCCCCTGATTAATGGAAAGCGCCAGATAGCGTATATCAAAATCATCAAATTCATAGAGAGAATCACGCATATATAAATAATCACCCATCAGGTGCAAAAGCTGTAATGCCTTAGCAGCATTATCAGCGGAAGCTTCAACTATCAGGGTATTGCCCCGGGGGATTATTGTAACATCAAGAAGCTTTTCAATTGCTTTAATATTCTTATCATTATATCCACATATACGTTTATAAACAGATATATCGTCAATTTCAAATTTTGTATCTACCATTATAGTTCAACCACCTTGATAGATAGTTCTTTTAACTGCTGTGCACTCACCGGCGAAGGCGCTTCACTCATAAGGCACTGCCCTTTCTGCGTTTTGGGGAAAGCAATCACATCCCGTATGGAATTGCGTTTTAAAAGCAGCATCAGGATCCTGTCCAAACCCAGTGCTATCCCACCATGAGGCGGTGCTCCATATTTTAATGCGTCCAGCAAAAATGAAAACTTTATCTTTGCCTCTTCCTCGGAAATGCCAAGTATACTGAACATCTTTTTCTGTAATGGCATACGGTTGATTCGGATAGAACCACCGCCAATTTCAACACCGTTCAGGACAACATCATAAGCCTGTGCCTTAATTGCTTCCGTTGTTTGCGGGGTAATGGTATCAAGCATAGGCTCACACTGAGGTTTTGGCGCTGTAAACGGATGATGCATAGCATAGTAGCGGCCTTCCTCAGCATCGTATTCCAGAAGTGGAAAATCAACAACCCACAGGAAGTTAAGTTTATTTTCGTCAATCAGATTAAGCTGCTGGGCAATCCTGATGCGCAGATTGCCCAGTGCATCATTTACAATCTTTGGCTTATCACAGGAAAAAATAATGAGTGAATTGGAATTGAGTTTTAACCTGTCAACAAGCTTTTGCTTTTCACTATCGCTTAAAAATTTTGCTATCCCTGTTTCAAAAGCGCTTCCTGTATAACGCACACTTGGCAATCCCATGGCTTTAAACGTGCGCACGTAATTGATGTATTCATCAATCATTGCACGTGAAATTTTGCCTTCATCGTTAATAACTATCGCCTTAATAATGCCACCATTTCCCAATGCCGCTTTAAAAACATTAAATGATGAATTGGTAAAAATATCACTCACATCATTCAGTTCCAGCTCAAAACGTGTGTCAGGGGCATCCTTGCCATAGCGCTGCATGACTTCATCATACGTTAATACCGGAAATGGGGTTGCAATTTCTTTAGCCAGTACATCTTTAACAATCTCTTTTAAAAGTCCTTCAATAATGTTCATAATAATTGAAGGATTGATAAATGACATTTCTACGTCCACCTGGGTAAATTCAGGCTGGCGGTCATTGCGCAGATCTTCATCACGGAAACATTTGGCAATCTGAAAATAGCGGTCAAAACCGGATATCATCAAAATCTGTTTAAACAGCTGGGGCGATTGTGGCAATGCATAAAATGCACCACGGTTAATACGGCTAGGAACAAGAAAATCACGGGCACCTTCAGGTGTGGACTTATTCAGTATTGGCGTTTCAACTTCAATAAATCGGTTATCAGTAAGATATCGCCGTATAGTCTGCATAACCCTATGACGTACTATAATAGCTTCCTGCATATCAGCCCTGCGAAGATCTAAATAACGGTATTTCAACCGCACCTCTTCGTTCAGATTAGTATGTGTGTCAATGGGGAATGGTGTCACTTCTGATTCTGATAAAATGGTAATATCCTGTCCAATAACCTCTATCATGCCAGTTTTAAGACCGGGATTGACTGTTTCTATAGAACGCTTTGCAACCTCACCGGTTACATAAATGCAATATTCATTTTTCACTGTGTCTGCCTTTTCATATGCACTACTGTTTTTGGAAGCATCAAACACAATCTGTACAATTCCTGTCACGTCCCTCATCTCAATAAATATTATACCACCTAAATCGCGTTTGGTATCAACCCAGCCAGCCAAATGAACCAGCGTACCAACATCATTCAATGTTAATTCACCACAGTAGTTTCTTTGTTCAAACATTCCCCTAACCCAATAGAAAATAATATAGCAACATACCAGAATCAATATAAAAATTCAAAAAAATATACAACGTTACTCCAAGCCTTTAAGCACATTACCACAAGCAGGGCATTGCACCTTATAATTTGATTTCGATAGTATTACGGAGGCAGGCTTATTTTTGTCAAGTAATTATATGCATGCAGCTTATTTCATTGTTTTAAACGTATTTACAATGGCTTCACACTGTTTTTTTGATTTCCCTTCAGCAATAATTCTGAATATTGGCTCCGTATTGGAAGGACGCAAATGTACCCAGCCGCCATTAAACACATCATGTTGAACAAAATCTATGCGTATGCCATCAAGGGTATTAATGACTTCGTTAGCATACTGTTCTTTAATTTTTTTGGCGATAGTTCTGGTATCAAATCCACTGTCAATAGCCATGGTATCCTTATGCATATAATACACAGGCAGCGATGCTACAATCTGTGAAATTGGCTCTTTGCTGTGTGCCATAAGCTCCAGACAATACCCAATACCAACCAGGCTATCCCTCCCGTAATGAACCTCAGGCGCTATAACACCACCATTACCCTCGCCGCCAATCACTGCCCTGTATTTTTTCATTGCTTCAACCACATGTATTTCGCCAACCTTTGAACGATACACCGGTGCGCCAAAACGGGAAGCAACATCTTCAATTGCCTTTGTTGTGGACATATTCACCACTACAGGCCCCTTCTTCTTTGCAAGACAGCGCATAGCAGCCAGTGTCACGGTAAGCTCCTCACCAATGGGATTTCCTTTTTCATTAACTATCGCCAGCCTGTCTGCGTCCGGGTCCTGCGCAAAGCCAATATCAGCCTTATGATTTTTTAGCGCCCGGGACAATGCTTTTAAATTTTTTGCAACAGGTTCTGCACCACGGGGAAACGTGCCGGCAGCCATATCGCAATGAATGGGTATTACCCTGCATCCTAATTTTTTCAATAGTTGCTGAGTAATGAATGAACCGGCACCGTTCACCGAATCAAGTACCACCGTGAATTTTCTTTTTCTGACAGCCGCAACGTCTATGGCAGCAAGCACTTTTTCAATATGGATGTCTGCCGCAGAACTATCGTACATAACAGGTTTTATGGCATTCCATCTGGCACCAAAAGGCGTAATGGTATCAACAAGTGACAGAAACGTATTCATCTCATCGGGACCAAAGAAGCTGCCGGTTGCATTAATAAGCTTGAAAGCATTCCACTGTATGGGATTATGTGATGCAGAAATAACCACACCACCTCTGGCCTTAGTGTGCTCAACCATAATCTGCACAGTAGGGGTTGGGACCACACCAATATCAATGACCTGGCAGCCGCATAATGACAGCACACTCTCAAAACACTGTGCAATCTGCTGCCCGGTAATGCGCGAGTCACGGCCAATAATAACCTTGCCGCCACCTATGTGACTGGCAAATGCCATTGCAACTGTGGTAATCAAATCGGGCGTAAAAGATTCCCCAACCACACCCCGAATACCTGAAATGCTTTTCATTAAACTCATAATAAACCTCTTTATGCACTACGTACCAAGATTGTTAATCAAACATGTCTTGTTGGCTGTATAGTTATCCTCGCCGGCTTCTTCTTGTTTTTTTGCGCTTCACACCGCCTGTTATTTCCACCTTTTTGTCTTCCTGGGTGCGTATAGAAGGCCGTGGTATAGCAGCAACAGGAATACCACCTGCACCAAATTGTTCAACCTCAGGTTTGACTTCCTGTCCAAACGGTACAAGATGCTCTTCCGGCCTGATTTCAATTTCATCAACCTTCTGTAAGCGCACTTTCAGAAGCATCTCAATGATATCTAATTTCAGATTATCAAGCATTTCGTTGAAAAGCTCAAAACCCCTTAGCTTATACTCAACCAGCGGGTTACGCTCACTGTAGCCTGCTGTCCATATCCCGTCACGCAGGTCATCCATGACCAGCAGGTGATCACGCCACTTGGTATCTATCACCTGAAGCGATACAAGCCGTTCAAGAGTGCGCATATGATCGCTGCCAACTTCTTCTTCCTTTGCTCTATATAATTTAAGCAATTCTTCCTTCACAGCATCAATAAGTTCATCATGCGACAAACTTTCATTATCAATTCCTAAAGATCCAATATCAAATCCAAACTTTGATCTTAAGAAACCATTTAAGCCTTCAATATCCCAATCGTCCAAATGACGTTTGCCTTCCGTAAAATAAGGAATCCAGCTTTCCACCACATCATCAATATACTCACGAATCTTAGGCGAAACATCTTCACCATCAAGGATAGCATTGCGTTCCCTATAAATATATTCACGCTGACTGTTCATGACATCGTCATATTCCAGCAGGTGCTTGCGTATCTCAAAGTTTCTTCCTTCCACTCTTTTTTGTGCATTTTCAATGGCACGCGACACCATCCTGCTTTCAATTTCCTGTCCTTCATCCATACCCAGACGCTGCATAATACTGGAAATGCGGTCCGAGCCAAAAATACGCATCAGGTCATCTTCAAGTGAAAGATAAAACCGTGATGAACCTGGATCGCCCTGCCTTCCTGAACGCCCACGCAATTGATTATCAATCCGGCGTGCTTCATGACGTTCAGTACCCAGAATGTGTAATCCGCCAGCTGCAACCACCTTGTTATGATTATCAAGCCATTCTTTCCCTTTACGCACAATATCAAGTGCTTTGTGCTGATCCTGTCCTGTCATGGTATTTGCAAGGCTAGCTGCCTCTTCAAAATTACTTTTTAAAATTGCTTCCCGAAAGCGTTCCCAAAGTATTGCATCATGAATGGGCTTCCAGTGTTCAAGTTCATCAATATACGTCTTTCTACCACCAAGTACAATGTCAGTACCACGCCCGGCCATATTGGTGGCGATAGTTACTGTACCAGGACGCCCTGCTTCGGCAATAATCTGGGCTTCTTTTTCATGATACTTTGCGTTTAATACATTGTGGGGAATGCCTGCTCTTTTCAGCATGTCCGATAATTTTTCAGATTTTTCAATAGAGATAGTACCTACCAGTACTGGCCTGCCCTCCTCCCGCAGTTGCTGAATTTCCTGTACTATAGCGTTAAACTTTTCTTTCTCAGTGCGATAGATCCTGTCAGGGTAATCGGTTCTTCGTACTGGTTCATTTGTGGGAATGACTACAACATCTAAGTTATATATCTTTTTAAATTCGATGGCTTCTGTATCTGCGGTACCGGTCATGCCTGCTAACTTTTTATTCATCCTGAAATAATTCTGGAATGTAATCTGTGCAAATGTCTGGCTTTCACGGGCTATTGGAACATTTTCCTTTGCTTCCAGTGCCTGATGCAATCCATCAGAATAGCGCCTGCCGGGCATAAGCCTTCCGGTAAACTCATCCACAATAATGACCTGCCCTTCTTTCACAATGTAATCAATATCACGTTTGAATAAGGTATGAGCTTTCAGTGCCTGATTAACATGATGCACCAGTTCAATATTGCTGCTATCGTACAGATTATCTATCTTTAAAAGCTTTTCAACATGTTTCACACCTTCTTCGGTCAACAGGACATTGCGGTCTTTTTCATTTATTTCATAATCAACGCCTTCTGTAAGGCTTGGTATAATTTTATTAATCAGATAGTATTTCTTAGTGGATTCATCAGTGGAACCTGAAATGATAAGCGGCGTACGCGCTTCATCAATAAGTATTGAATCAACCTCGTCCACAATTGCATAGTAAAGATCACGCTGTACCCTGAGTGATTTATGTTCCACCATATTATCTCTAAGGTAATCAAAACCAAATTCGTTATTGGTTCCGTATGTCACATCGCAGCGGTACGCCTTCTGTCGTGCATAATAATCCATATTATGCTGAATAACACCAACCGTAAGCCCTAAATAGTTATAGATTGGTCCCATCCACTCAGAGTCACGGCGTGCTAAATAATCGTTAACTGTAACAACATGGACACCTTTCCCTGCCAGTGCATTGAGATATACCGGCATTGTTGCAACCAGCGTTTTCCCTTCACCTGTCTTCATTTCAGCAATCTTGCCCTGATGCAGTACAATTGCACCCATAAGCTGGACATCAAAATGACGCATGCCAATGGTACGCCACGCAGCCTCTCTTACCATGGCAAATGCATACGGTAACAGTTCATCAATTGGCTGCCCCTGCTCTATGCGCCCTCTGAATTCAGCAGTTTTTGCCAGCATCTGGTCCTGTGTTAATGTTTTAACCTCATCTTCCAGTGCATTTATTTGAGCTACAATGGGCTGTAGCTTTTTAATATCACGTTCGTGCTTTGTACCAAAAAACAAACTCAAAATCTTATCTATCATATCATTTACCTGTTTATAAAATTATGATTTACTATTCTTTAAATAACTCTTTATACAAGTATTTTTTTGCATGAGTTAAATTTATTTTTTTAATACCCTAATGTAGAAACAATTATATATCTGTTGTTACATAAAAGCATGTACTGTATATCTTCCTAAAACTAACATACTTTTTCAAACCACAATTAAATTAACCCTTTTCATTCATTGCATTGCTGATAACCAGAAGCGCCAAAATTACTCCCAACCATCAAAAAACAATCAAATCATCCCTGTTAATAACCTCTTCATAGTATTTTGAACCAAATATTTTTTTTATCTCCTGAGTGTTCCTGCCTTTTATTTTTTCTAGCTCTCCACTGGTATAATTGACAATACCTTTTGCAATGAGGGTTCCTCTTTTATCAGTAATTTCAACTGCATCACCCAGGTCAAAATTTCCTTCCACCTGTGTTATGCCTATGGCCAGCAATGATTTTTTATTTTTCGTAAGTGCCTTAACTGCCCCATCATCAATAACAAGCTTCCCTTTTGGTTTTACATTGAATGCTATCCAGCGCTTTTTGCTTTTCATTTGCGTTTTGCCCAAAAACAGTGTACCTATCTTTTCACCCTGCATGATGAGCCTTAAGATATGTTTTATCCTGCCATTGGCAATAATCATCATCTCGCCGGATTGTATGACCATTTCTCCGGCTTTGATTTTTGTATACATACCACCTGTACCATGCTCACTGCCTGCACCGCGGCAGCGCTTTCGCACATCATCATTGATTTCATGAATCTCTGATACCGGTTCACTGTCACCTTCATCCCAGTAAAAGCCATCAACATCTGACAGCAGCACCAAAAGATTTGCCTGCACAATATTGGCAACATGAGCAGACAGAGTATCATTATCGCCAAATTTAATCTCTTTGATCACAACCGAGTCATTTTCATTAACTATCGGTACAACACCCATTTCCAGAAGTGCGTTTAAGGTATGGCGTGCATTTAAAAACCTGCGTCTGTGTTTCACATCATCTTCGGTAAGTAATATCTGACCAACTTCATAACCATATTTATTGAAGCACTCACGGTACACATCCATAAGTACGGATTGACCAATGGCCGCCAGAGCTTGCTTTTCAGGAATGGTACACAGATTTCGTTTTTTCTTCATAATCGCTGAACCGGCACTGATAGCTCCGGAACTTACAATAACAACCCGGTATTTTTTCTTTAATAGAAATACGATATCATCAACAAGCTGAATAACCTGCTTTTTTGATATGCCAGATTCATCAGTAATGAGCGATGATCCAACTTTAACTACAATCGTTTTGACATGTTTCAAATATGCAGAACGCGGCATGTAACTATTCCATTAACAAAAAAAGTTTTTCTATTAATATATCTATATTGTATCCTGTCAATGATGATATGGGAAGTACCGTATATTTTTCTTTTTCAAGCACTGCAATACGATTAAGTATTACTGATTCATTTACACAATCGCTTTTGGTTAATAGTATCATGGATGTTCTTTGGGGTAAATCCTCATTATATGTAGACAGCTCGGCTTTTAACAGTGAAAGCGTGTACAGCGGGTCAGCATCTGTTGCCTCAATGCAGAACAGAATAATCCGCACACGCTCAATATGCTGTAAAAACGAAAGCCCCAACCCAAGTCCTTTATGTGCTCCTTCAATGATTCCCGGTATGTCTGCTATTTTAATTACTGTCTCACCCCGCTCAATAACTCCTAAATTGGGTATAAGCGTTGTAAACGGATAGTCAGCAATCTTTGGCCGGGCATTAGTGATTGATTTCAGCAGGGTTGACTTACCCACATTGGGAAGCCCCACTAAACCCACATCAGCAATTAATTTAAGATTTAGTAAAATGGAACGCTCTTCACCGGGCATGCCAGGCTGTGCAAACCGTGGTGCCTGATGTGTTGCTGTTTTAAAAAAAGCATTGCCCTTCCCTCCCATACCGCCTTGGGCAACACACACTGTATCACCCTCATGAACAAGATCAGCTAATAGTTCTCCGGTTTCTGCATCCAGCACCTGTGTACCTGCCGGTACATGTATAACTAAATTTTGCCCATCCTTCCCATGACGGTTTTGACCCATCCCAAAACCGCCATTCTGTGCTTTATATATCCTATCCTTAAAAAGATGCCCTAAGTTATAATATCCCTGCGTGGCCTGAATGATGACATCGCCGCCTCTACCCCCGTCACCACCATCAGGCCCTCCTTTTGGGATATACTTTTCCCTTCTGAACGAAACAGAACCGGCACCACCTTTGCCAGCACGCACCTTGATCACTATGTTATCTTTGAATTTTGCCACATTATTACCTTTTTTACTGTATAACTCATATGAACGTATAGTACAGGATAGCTCACGCTATGTATTCTGCATGAAAATAGATTGCTATGGACATATAGTATCTTCATCACAATGAAAAACCACCTGTGCGGCTATAGAACATTATTTTGCACATAAAAAAAGCTTATATTGTTACAACAACAATACAAGCTTTTACCAGTATAGCTGTATGGATGATAATATACTGTACTGTAGCCTATGCCTGAACAGGATACACCGATACCTTTTTTCTTTCCTTATCAAGGCGTTCAAATTTCACTATCCCGTCAGTGATAGCAAACAGAGTATCATCGCTGCCGCGTTTTACATTAGTTCCAGGATGCAATCTGGTTCCTCTCTGGCGTACTATTATTGAGCCACTTTTCACAAACTGCCCGGCAAAAACCTTGACTCCCAGGCGTTGTGACTGGGAATCCCGTCCGTTTCGTGATGAACCGCCGCCTTTTTTATGTGCCATATATTCACCTCATTATTTCATTAATTATCGTAATATAGTACCTTTACTCTTTTATGCTCACGTGTACAAAATCAGGATATTGTTCTTGTATCTCATGTATTCCAAGGATAAAAACGCTTACCAGGCTTTCACAACGAATCTTCTTGTCATCATTAAGGCTATCAATATTGACAGAAAATTCCAGTAATCCTTCCTGTTGCCTTATACTATGAGCTATCTCATAATGTTCCAGAGCTAAAGCAACTGATTGTGATAATGCCGAAACACCCGCACACACTATATCATTGCCTTTGGTTGCCTGCCCTGAATGACCTGATATACTGACAGCAAAAACAGAACCCGACATGCATAATTGGTTGTTTTTAACGTCTATCCCCTGTACTGTGATAGTGATCACTATTTAACTGACATATCAACAATCGTAATACTGGTATACGGCTGCTTGTGCCCTAACGTTCTGGAATAATTTTTACGCTTCTTAAATTTCATACCACGAACTTTCCTGTCACGAACCACTCCGCCAACTTTGGCTTTAACTTCTACATTTGACAAATATGGCTGACCAACTAAAACCCTGTCACCATCAACAAGCATCATTACTTTATCAATAGCTATTGTTTCATCATCCTTTGCTTCAAGCAGGGGGGCAGCTATAGTTTTATCCTTTTCCACTTTATATTGCTTTCCAGCTATTTCAACTATTGCGTACATACATTTCTCCCGGATTTTTGAAATTGCATTACATAATAACAATGGGAGGACATCCTCCCTGTATTGGGCCCACAGGGATTCGAACCCCGGACCTACTGATTATGAGTCAGCCGCTCTAACCTGCTGAGCTATGGGCCCCTGTGAAATGACAAAATAATAATAACAGCATTATTATGTCAATAAAATTAAACAGTATAACAATATATTTTTGTAATAATATTCACAAACTATTGTTTAATACAATATAATATAACCAATCAATTTTTTCTAAAATTTTGTTGTATAAGACCTTGAAACCTAACAAAATACGGTGGTTGTAAAGAAGGTTCACTTAT
Organism: Leptospira biflexa; assembly: GCA_020721905.1. Taxonomy (GTDB): domain Bacteria; phylum Spirochaetota; class UBA4802; order UBA4802; family UB4802; genus UBA4802. The sequence continues at coordinate 33,873 of DYLU01000006.1, forward strand.
TTAATTCCTGGCAACATAGGGACTTGATGATTTTTCAGTTCCAAAATAAAACTGTTTTTCATTAATTTCAATTGCGTCATTATATGCCTCAACAATACCAACTACATGAACGAGCGCTCCAACAACAAACAACAATCCTGATAGTATAAGCCGGGATTTTTTTTCGGTTGATGAATCTGTTTTAACCAGTGCTACATAGAGGTAATATGCAGAAACTGAATATGCAGTAGCCGTTAGCAGGCAAAACCCTGCCGCTTTGAGGTCATTGCGCAGATAAACATGCCCTCCTCCAGGGATTATTAATGACAATAGACATGCCAGCCGCGGATCCCGTTGCATGGCAGGTGATTCTTCCCTGCGCTCCTGTGCTTTTTTAGAAAATTCATCCTGATAGGGAACATCTTTATATTTTTTACCAGCATCAGATTCTATTGTTTGTGCCATCAAGGGGTAACCAATAAAATTTACAGATAATGTCATAACTAAAAATATTGCAATGAACTTAAGACAGCTTATGATTCCCTTATCCTTCTTGTATGCCATAACCAATATCCCTTTTTTATTATTATACAATTACATATAGCCAGATAGTCCCAAAAGATGCTTTATTATAGTTACATATAATAAAAAAAGTCAACTATTATTCCTGTTATTTATTCGTTATCAGAAAGCAGAACCGTTGTTCTGTTTCGGCCCTGCTGCTTGGAAACATATAATGCCTTATCAGCACGTTCAATAATATTCTTTGTTGATATATCGATAGCAGGATTGAACTGTGTTATACCCAGTGAAACAGTAATACTTAACTTTTTTCTTTTAAACAGTATATATGACTTTTGAACTGATATACGAACACGTTCTGCCACTTTAAACGCCTCATTAATATCAGTATGGGGGAGTATAACGGCAAATTCTTCGCCACCATAGCGTGCTGCAATGTCACTTTGCCTTACGGAATTGGACATAACAGACGCAACATTTTTCAATACCATATCACCACAGCTATGACCATACGTATCATTGAAATTTTTAAAATGGTCAATATCCATCATTATGAGTGATAGAGGCAAACTGCTTTTTAACGATTTTTCACGTTCTTCCATTAAAGCTGTCTGAAAATAATGATGAATTTTAAGCTTTGTCATCATATCGGTTGTTGCCAGCTCATACAGGTAAGCATTTTGAATGGCAATCCCGGCCAGCGAGGCTATGTTTAACATATACTCCTTATCAGATTCGCTGAAGCCTTTCTGGTTTATCCGCTCAGCCAGGACAATTATCCCATTGAAAGTACCCTTACCCTTTAGCGGGACAATCAATGATGGATCCAATCTGATTAAATTTTCCAGTGATGGCTCATCCGGCAGAAGCTCTTTTAATTCATCTAAGGTATAGCAGCGGAAATTAGCATCCAGAAACTGAATGAGCTTGGAATTTGTGGGAATTAAATATTCATTTTTATGGTCTATTTCAAAGCCTTTGTAATTCCTGTGCAATACAAATTCCTGCCGGTCAATACTTCGGTGTGTAAAAATGCCAGCCTTTAAAAGCTGCATTTGACCCATGCAGGTTAATAGAATTGAATCAATAAGAACATTATAATCCAGCGTTGAATTTAATCCCTTGCTAATTTCAATCAACTGCTTTAAATCATAAATCTTCCGCTCATATTGTTCAATTTCAACCGGGAATTTTATATCTTCATCATATAATGACATGTCATCATTCATGTGTTTCACCATTCACTTACACAATGATATAGCATTGCGCAAATTTATCCTTCCGTCATATATAGCCTTTCCAACAATACAACCTTTTAATCCGCGATTTCCATATTTTTTTAACTTTTCCAGATCTTCAACAGCTGAAACACCACCAGAAGCAATAAGAGCTATGCCAGGAACTTCAGATAAAATTTTCTCTATGGACGTATAATTTGGCCCCTGCAGCATCCCGTCAGTTGCTATATCTGTATAAATGATCTCAGAGATGCCAATGCTTTGAAGTTCCTTTATACATTTGATTGCATCCATGTCAATTATTTTTTTCCAGCCATGAGTGGCAATTTTTAAATCTTTAGCATCAACACCAGCAATAATATATTCCTTAAATCGCTCCGCTATCTCCCTGAAGGTATCTTCCATTAACACTGTCCCCATAATAATCCGTTCAATTCCTTCATCCAGATACATCTTTATTGCAGTTTCAGTTCTGATTCCACCTCCTATTTCAATGGGAATTGAAACCGCTCTTGCTATCTTCTTTACTATATGCATATTGACAGGCTGTCCCTCAAAAGCACCATCCAGATCAACTACATGAATTAATCTTGCCCCTGCTTCTTCAAACTGCTGCGCAATACCTTCGGGATCATATGAATAGACTGTTTCCTGCAAAGGGTCTCCCTGCACCAGTCGAACACATTTACCTTCTTTTAAATCAATAGCTGGTATTACGAGCATGCCAACCTCACAAAATTTTCTATCATGCGCAATCCATATTTATGACTCTTTTCAGGATGGAATTGTGTTGCCAGCACATTACCTTTTCCAACAATACTGGCAAACTCCACTGAATATTGTGTCTGACCTATTATCCACGAGCTATCAAGCACAACCGGATAATATGTGTGAATAAAATAAAAGTAACTATGTTGAGGAATACCGTCAACAACAGGGTGATGCTGTCTGAAAACAACCTGATTCCATCCCATATGCGGTACTTTTAAATCAGCAGTAAATCGTACCACATTGCCAGGTATTATGTCAAGTCCCTTATGGTAGCCAAATTCTTCACTATTGGTGAACAAAAGCTGATATCCCAGACATATTCCAAAAAAATATCCTCCACGCCGTATAAAATCAACGAGCGGCTCAACCCACCCCAGTGTAGTTAAATTTTCCATTGCATGCCCAAATGCACCGTCACCAGGCATTATCAGTGCTTTAGAGGTAGCAATACTGCCAGGGTCAGAGCTTATGCGGACATTGCTGGTATATTTTTCAACTGCCTTAACAACTGAACGCAGGTTCCCCATGCCATAATCAATAACTGTAATCATAAGACTCCTTTTGTGGAAGGGATGCCAGTGCCGTCACCTATTGTATATGCCCGGTAAAGTGCTATGCCCGCAGCTTTGAATATTGACTCATGAATATGGTGTCTGTTGTCGCCGTATAATTGCTGAATATGGATGGTAACCTGTGCATTGTATGCAAATGCTTTGAAAAATTCCAGTGTCAGCTCCTCACTGTAAGTCTGTATCAAACCATTTAACGTATCACCTCTGTATACAAAATACCCTCGTCCCGATATATCAACAATTACACTGCTGCATGCTTCATCCATAGGTACTATCGCATGACCAAACCTTACAATTCCCTGCTTATCCCCCAGGGCTTTCTGTATTGCCTTCCCCAGGCAAATTCCTGTATCTTCAATTGTATGATGAGCATCAACATCTAAATCACCCTTTGCATCCAGCTGAATACTCATCCTTCCATGAGTTGCAAAAAGTGTTAACATATGGTTAAAAAAACCAACGCCGGTTTGTATATCGCAGGGCTTTAAGCTATCAAGAAAAAGTTTTACGGTTATATCAGTTTCTCTGGTTTTGCGCTCAATATGTGCAGACCGTTCCATTGTTATATTCTCCTGTATTTAAAACTCATATCCCAGACTGAAAACAATTTCTTTGTGACCAAATCCTGAATAATAATACGGCCAGGCATAGTCAAGCTTTAAAATAACTATGGGATACAGCGTAAGACGGAACCCAAAACCCATATCCATTTTGAAGTCCTGAAATTCTCCCGTATCCTTATTCATAAAAGTATAGTTATTATCCCACGCTGAACCGGCATCAACAAATAAAACGCCACCAATATTACCAATTTTTAAAAACAATGGCCATCCCATTTGTATTGATTCAATGAAAGTAAATCTGAATTCAGCATTAAACAGGAAAACATTGGTACCACCATATTCTATAAACGGATGCCCCCGCAGGGTATTAAATCCACCAATATAGTACTTGAAATATTCTTTCTTTTCGCCCATTATTTTCCCTCCAATTCCTCTGAATGCAAGCACATACTGTTTGTCCAGGAAGAAATAGTGCCGTACATCAATATCAATACTGCTGAAGGAATAATCCTGGCCTGTGAGATTAACAACCTGGGTAAACAGTATCTGCCCGCGTGTACCTCGTAGGGGAGCCAGAAAACCCCACAATACATTATCGTAGTTATATGATACCGAAACTGAATTTAAATTGGCAAAAACATCCGGACGCTGATCCAGGTAGCTGTAATCACGTTCATAGCGACTTGACGAAACACGCGTGCTGAACCGGGAAAACCTGGTGAATGGATAGCTTGCAATGGCATACACCCCATAATGGTCCATTGACAGAGTGGACCAGTAGGCATTGTGAATAAGATCATTGATACTTGCCAGGGTAAATATGCCAAAAGGGTTTTTTTGCCTGAAAAAGCCCAATGAATAATCCCAGCGATAGCGCAGATAAAGGTACTGCACATCCCAGTTTAAATAATTAGCACTGCTGCCATAGCGCAGATAATCTGTAGTAACCACAATGCGGTTGTCACCTAAATAATCACTGAAACTCATCTGCGCAAAACCAGCAAAACCATATCCCACAGTGCCACCAAGCCCAAAAAACACCCAGTCGGGCGATACAGTCGTTGCGTAATTGTCCCATATAGCCTGTGACAACGGAAAATAGCTTTGGGACAGCATAACGGGTATATGCTCAGTTTTAAAAGGGGGAGCGATAGTTACCGGCACAATGTTTTCTTTTATGAAAATATCATATCCACCATTCTGATATGATACAAATGCAATCTTGTTTGCATCAGGAAATATGCGTGGATAAAATATACCGGTTGACGCATTGGTTATCTTTGTTTCCGTTGATGTGGATATATCATACCGATAAACATTGTATATTCCTTCCCTGTTTGAAATATATACTATGCTATTCCCATCCCCGGCAACATCAACCTGTAAATTTTTTGACTGTGGTTGTATAATAATTTCGCGGGCATTTGTTGCAAGTGTATGTTTAATGATGGCATACTGCTGGCTGGTATAATCCCCTGCAGGGTAATTGGATGAATAAAAGATGACGGTATTGTCGGCAGACAGTTTTGGATATCGCTTGCTATATATATCCCGTGTTACCTGTTTTAATGATTTATCGAGCAATGAATAGATATAAACATCACTCTGTATATTTGTTTGCCCAATGAAACATATAAACTTTCCATCAGGTGACAGCGCAGGATCCTTTATTGATCTGAAGGGCAACACAATTTCATTCAAAATTTTTCCATTACCGGCATCAATAATGAATATAACATCCCTGTTTCGTGACTGCGATACAAATACAATACCTTTACCATCAGGTGTCCATGACAGATAGTTATCAAGCAAATGCATCCCTTCAAATTCAGATGTTTCATTGCCCGTAAGTATAACACGCGCTTTTTGTTCAGCCTCCTTTTGGCCAATAGTTATTATTGAAATTGATGAATAGATATCCCTGTTGTCAATATAGGCAATTTTTTTTCCATCGGGTGAGATGGCGGGGCAGGTATTAAAAATTGATCGCGTTTTCTGATGGTTGGTTATCCGCTGGCCTTCCTCTTCATCAAAATTTCTTCCTGCTATGACGGGATAAAAGCGCTTTTTATAAAAATGTTTAAATTCAGTATCAATTTCTTCAAGGTTTTTCTTTGTGTGTACCTTCAATGCTTCTTCAAAGTCATCCAGATCACGTATATCCCGCAAAAATTCCCCAATTTTACCTTTTCCATACACTGTCTCAAAGAAATAAAAAAAAGCCTGACCAACCTTATAGTAGTAATACATATTGCCGGTTTTATATGTTGTGAAATCCATTAAACTAATATACTGATCATTTAAAAAGAAATCACGCATGGTCATGTCTGCAGTTTCATCAAAACCAATCGATAAATACTCTGACATGCCTTCAGTAAACCATAAAGGAACGGACCCCATACTCATCATTGATTGTATTTTACCGGAACTATCGCGCATAAGAATGTTAAACTGAAATGCATGAACCAACTCATGAACAAGGACATGTTGAAATTCATCATACGAACCGTTAAAAGGCACAACCACTCTGTTTTTAAAAGCTTCAGTAAATCCTCCTGTACCCTCACCAATAATTTGCAGAAGAATATTATTTTCCTGAAAATCAATATGTGAGGGGAAAACAATGATTGGCACCGGATCATTGAGTTCATGCTGCAATGCGTCAGCTATATGGACATAAGCCTTTTCAGCTATAACAGCAGTTTTTGTAGCAAGCTGCTCCATCCCATAGGGATAATACACATTACAATGGATTGTCTTTACTATATGCCATCTAAATGTTTCAATGGTAACCTTATTTTTTCCAAAAGGGTAAATAAGTAATGGCATAGCTACAGATGCCAGAATAATCAAAATTATATATATCCTTTTTTTTGTCATGAGAATACAATTAAAATATTCACTTAAAAATAGAATGTAACAGATAATACAGATACATTAGCAAGTAAAATTTTTGTTGCCAATATATATTCTTTGTGTATATTAGATTATAAGCCTGCGGTGTTCGTGTATGGTATGTCATATTGTAGTTCCAACACTACTGAGCACGGAATCTCTAATCTGCAGGTTGATATCATGCTTTGCCATAAAGTAGATAGATACCTGCATGCGGGAATCCACCTTTACAAAGGGAGCTCAAATATTCATACCACTACGGCACACGCGGGTTATTATAATATAGTGGCAAAAATATGGAAATAATTACAGTATTTGGAGTTCGCTGGCGAGTTGCTCCCCTATGGGAGGTGGGATTAACAGTATTGGTAATCCTTTTAGTAATAGCATTTTTTGCATTGCTGAAATATAACCAATATCTCAAATTTAAAAAATCCAGCCTGGAGCAAATTTTTATCTATAAAGCCAGACAAAGAGGGCTTACCGGTTATCAGGTTAGCATACTGCAGCATATTGTTGCACTATCCAAACTGAGCTCACCAGAAATTATATTTATCAATAAAACTTTATTTGAAACAGGGTTAGTTAAATTTTTGCAATATATAGCCAAACTAAAAGAACCCCCCGAAGACTTTAAGGATATCTTCAATGATATAGTTATTACATATGAACGAATTTATAACCCTGTAGAATATCAGCAACCACTTGATTCAATTGAGGATATATCTCTCGATACACTGGTTTGCGGATATAGCCAGACCGGCAGAGTATTTATAGCAAAAATTATGCTGATTGCAGAAGATGCAATCCATTGCAGGTATTTCAGAAAGCCGGGGCAACTTCCCGATGAAATAATAACTGAACCTGTATCAATATTCTTTTTCAGAAATGGTGATGCTGAATATTCCTTTGAATCTGAGATTACAGCAATACAGGAAAACACAATAATATTAAAAAAACCTGAAGTTATAAAGCGGGGAAAAGAAGTCCACCATCCGTTTATACAGACGCTTATACCCTGCAGTATTCAGAGGAAAAAAGAAGATAAAGAAGAGGAAGAAGCAATCATACACCATGATGACAATGAGCCAGTAAATGGGACTATTGAACAGCTTAATGAATTTGAAGCAGTTGTGCGGGTTGAAACAACATTACAGTATCAAAATCAATATATCCTGTTTTTTACTCTGGAAAATTTTAAAATTGAGATAGAAAGCAGAATTTTAGCTTCACGGACTATTACAAAAGAAAAGATCATCTATTATACATTTAAATTTATTGAAATGTCTGAAGCTGCACAAAATGTTATTACAAAATATGTCAAAGAGCGGCTGTGAAAAAGCCGCTCTTTTACTATTACTACGTATAAACTATGTATAAAACTCACGATCTGAATCAACAGTTTCACCCTCAATACGGGCAAACTCCTTTAAAAGCTCTTTCTGACGCGGGCTAAGTTTCCTGGGTACTTTAATATTAATCTTTACCAGCTGATCGCCTTTTCCATATGAACCTAAATAGGGCAAACCATTACCCTTAAGTCTAAAAATCTGGCCATTTTCAGTGCCTGCAGATATTTTCATCTTGGCTTTTTTACCATAGATTGTTGGCACTTCAATCTCACCGCCTAAACAGGCAACAGCAAAAGAAACATCCACAACGCTTATCAGGTCATTGCCATGGCGTTCAAATATCGGGTGTTTCTGAATATGAACCACAACATACAGATCTCCTGCAGGCCCTCCGCCCGGTCCCTGCTCACCTTCGCCCGCAATCTTAAGGCGGGAACCTGAATCAACACCAGCAGGTATTTTTACTGTAATCTTGCGATGTTTTTCCTCAAGACCTGTCCCTTTACATACCCTGCATGGTGAAGTTATAATCTTACCTTCTCCTTTACATTTATAACAGGTTTGAGTAATTGAGAAAAACCCCTGAGTCTGGCGGATCTGTCCTGTGCCATTACATACGGGACATACAGTTGGCTTTGTTCCTGACGCTGAGCCTGTTCCACCACATGCACTGCATATTTCATGACGTGGAATTTCTATCTGAATTTCTTTCCCTAATGCTGCATCTTCCAGCGTAATTGAAAGGTCATATTGGATATCCCTGCCACGTCTGACACGTGTTGAACGGGTCCGGGTACCAAAACCAGCACCAAAAAAGCTTTCAAATATATCACCTAAATCAAAATCGCCAAATATATCCGAAAAATCTGTATATGCCCCTCTGCCAAAACCTTCAAATCCGGCAACACCTTCATGACCAAATTTGTCATACTGCGCTCGCCTTTTGGGATCACGCAACACTTCATATGCCTCGGTGGCTTCTTTGAATTTTTCTTCTGCTTCCTTGCTTCCTTTATTGCGGTCAGGGTGATATTTTAAAGCAAGCTTTCTATAAGCTTGCTTTATTTCATCTTCAGATGCATTCCGAGGAACACCCAACACTTCATAATAATCTCTCTTTGTCGTAGCCAAGGTAATCACCCCTTATTTTAAAAGATTACAAAAATTATACGACAATGGCAAGTATTGTCGCATAATTGTTCATAATTCATTATTTTTTCTTATCATCATCTACTACTTCATAATCTGCATCATATACCTTTTCGCCACTCTGAGCAGCCTCTTGCTTATCTGCTTCAGGCTGTTGGGATTTGGCATACTGCTCAGCACCCTGTTTGTATAAGCGTTCAGCAAAGGAATGCGATGCACGTTCCAACCTGGCCTTTGCATCGCGGATAACATTGATATCCGTTGATTCCATTGCTTTCCGCAGATTTTCAATTTCGGCTTCAATGGTTGCTTTTTCACTGGCTTCTATCTTGCCTTCATTTTCACGAATAAGTTTTTCAAGCGAATAGATGAGCGCATCGGCTTCATTGCGTGCTTCAATAAGCTGGTGTGCCTTACGGTCTTCTTCTGCGTGCAATTCTGCATCCTTTACCATCTTCTTGATTTCTTCTTCGCTCAGGCCGCTTGAAGCTTCTATTCGGATCTTCTGTTCTTTACCAGTGCCCAGATCTTTTGCAGATACATGCAGTATACCATTAGCGTCAATATCAAATGTTACTTCAATCTGTGGCACGCCCCTGGGTGCAGGTGGTATGCCTACTAAATCAAACCTGCCTATGGTTCTGTTCTGTGAGGCCAGTTCACGCTCACCCTGCAATACATGTATTGATACTGCCGTCTGATTATCCGCCGCAGTTGAGAATATCTGGCTTTTTCGTGTTGGTATGGTTGTGTTGCGTTCAATAAGCTTTGTCATTACTCCACCTAATGTTTCAATACCAAGCGACAATGGTATAACATCAAGCAACAACACATCATGAACTTCACCAGCCAACACACCACCCTGAATAGCAGCCCCAACTGCAACCACTTCGTCAGGGTTTACACCTTTATGAGGCTCTTTGCCAAACACCCTGCGTACAAGTTCCTGAACAGAAGGGATTCGTGTTGAGCCACCAACCAAAATTACTTCATCAATATCACCGGGGGTAAGTCCTGCATCTTCCAGCGCCTTAATACAGGGCTCTTTAGTTGATTCAATCAGGTCTTCCACCAACCCTTCAAATTTTGACCGTGTTAATGTCATAATAAGGTGTTTTGGGCCGCTCTGATCTGCAGTAATAAATGGTATATTGATTTCAGTCTGCAGTTTATTGGAAAGCTCAATCTTTGCCTTTTCAGCTGCTTCTTTTAACCGCTGTAAGGCCATCTTATCAGTACCTAAATCAATTCCTGTCTGCTTTTTAAACTCTGTGATCAGCCATTCCATAATACGCTGGTCAAAGTCATCACCACCTAAATGGGTATTACCATTGGTTGATTTTACTTCAAATACCCCATCACCCAATTCCAGTATTGAAATGTCAAAAGTACCGCCACCCAGATCATATACTGCTATTTTGTGATTGCGATCCTTCTTATCAAGGCCATATGCCAGCGCCGCAGCAGTTGGTTCATTTATTATTCGCTCAACTGTTAATCCTGCAATACGGCCAGCATCCTTTGTTGCCTGTCTTTGTGAATCATTAAAGTACGCTGGTACTGTAATAACAGCACGGGTAACCTTTTCGCCCAGGTAATCTTCAGCACTCTGTTTCATCTTCTGTAAAATTCGTGCGGATATTTCCTGAGGAGTAAAATCCCCGGCAATGGTTTTAACCTTTACACCATTTTTCCCATCATCCGTAACAGTATATGGAACCATCTTAATTTCACTTGAAACCTCGCTGTACAAACGCCCCATAAACCGCTTGATTGATCGGATGGTGTTCTCAGGGTTGGTAATCATCTGGTTTTTGGCAACCTGTCCAACCAAACGCTCACCTTTATCAGTAAACGCAACAACCGATGGTGTAGTCCGTTGCCCTTCGGAATTGGGTATAACCACAGGTTCACCACCAACCATAACTGCAACACATGAGTTTGTGGTTCCAAGGTCAATTCCTATTATCTTACTCATAGTCATTCTCCTTTTTTATGAATATATTCTAATGATAGTTTGTATCATTGTATCATGCACATTAACATTAATGCGGTGATGCTGTCGTGTTTTCTCCAGTTTTTTCACTGGTAGTGTCGGGTTTTTTTGCCGGGCGCGTCACCTTAACCCGTGCAGCCCTGATTACATATTTATCTAACTTAAAGCCTTTTTGATATACTTTGGTGATAGTATCCTTCATAACATCAGGGCTTTCATCAATTTCAACAGCTTCATTATACTCCGGATCAAACGGCTGGTTGTAGCTTTCAATCTCTTCAACACCATAGCGCTTCAGCATATCCTCTATCTGCCGTGATATAATCTTCACACCTTCAACAAACGATGTATGTGCTATAGCTAAATTTTCAACATTCTGCACATTACCGGCAGCTTCAATTGCTCTGATTAAATCGTCATTAATGGTAATAACATCAAGCGCCATATCCTTTATGGCTAACTTCCTGTCATCCTCCTGCATACGGATGACACGTTTCTTGTAATTTTCAAAATCAGCCTGCCTTCGCATCAGCAAATCTTTCAGTGCAGTCAATTCTTCATTCTTTTTATTCAATTCTTCCTGTAACGTCTGCAATGCATCCTCCTTCTGTTGCAATTGGTCCTGCGCGGCTTGCGACTCTTCTCCGCCAGATGGCTGATTAGTGGAGCTATCGCCCACAGGCTCCTGCGCATTCATGTGTTCATGTAATTCTTTTTTGTTGTAATGTATTTCTTTACCTGCTGCATCGTGTTGTTGCTCGTTATTGTGATGCTTTTTATCCTTACCGCTCATATATCCCCCTGTATTCAATGGTAATTAAACAATGTGTTTTGAATTATTTGGTCATCTGTGTTAAAAAGTTTGAAACCACTTTGCCCGTATAATCCACAAGCGGAACCACTTTTTCATAATCCATTCGCGTTGGGCCAATAATGCCAACAACGCCAACAGGGCTGTTTCCTATTTTATATGATGAAGCAATAATGCTGCAACATGGGATTGCTATTTCCTTGATTTCTTCACCAATCAACGTAAATACACCTTCTTTCTGGCGCAACTCTTCCATTATCTTACGCAGAGTATCCTTTTGCTCAATAAACCGCAACACCTCGCGCAATTTTTCGGTTTCAACCATGTCAGGTATGTGTAAAAGATTTTCAATACCATCAATATAGATTTCCGGCTCCTTCTCATCTTTCAGCGCCAGTTCAGTTATATCCAGCGCTATATCGCGCACCTGAGGATCAATACCGGTTACAGTGCGCAGTTGATTAATTAAACTTTGCTTAATTTCAACTAACGAATAACCTGAAAGCTCCGCAGTAAGAAAGCGGGAATATTTATAAAGGTCATCCTGATTGACTGGCGATGAAAGCCTTACCTTTTTATGGATAACAATGCCTGTTCTGGTTACAATAATAAACAGCACTTCATTGGCTGTAAGCGATATAATTTCAATATGTTTGACAACAGTAAAATCAGGCTTTGGCATAAGCGCAATGCCCGTATATTTTGAAATAAGCGATAGCATCCTGACAATAGACATGAATATCCTGTCCAGTTCAATCTCACGGGTCAGCAGTTCCTCTTTAACCTCCACGCCATTTTTTGCCACAGTTTCGTAGGTATCAAGAAGCGAATCCACATAAAACCTGTAACCTATATCGGTAGGGATACGACCTGCCGATGTATGAGGCTGTGATAGGTAGCCCATCTGCTCCAGATCAAACATGATGTTTCGCATGGTTGCCGGTGAAAGTGAAAACGAATACTTCTGCACAAATGAACGGGAACCTACCGGTTTACCTGTAGATATATACTCATATACGATTGCTTTTAAAACCTGTGCTTCTCGTTCATTTAATTGCTTCAGTATCATTGCATTACTCTCATTTTCAATTATTAGCACTCTATCAATATGAGTGCTAATAATGTACTAAAAAAAATAGCGCTCGTCAAGTCATTTTGCTTAAAAATGTTTAAATATTTCAGTTTATTTTTTCTTTTTTTTCTCTTCTTCCTCTTTTTCATCCGCTTCAAGCCTTATCCGCAGTGCCTCAATGGTATTTTTTAGTTTTTCAGCTTCTTCTGATTCGCCAAATAGTATGTTAACCCTTCGTAAAGCTGTTAAAAGTTCTATGGAACGCAGGATATCCTCTGAGGATTTAGTTGATATTTCGTATTTATTCCTATACTGCTTTGCTGCCTCTGACAAACTCTGCTTGCAAAGCTTCAGCATCTCCTGGCGATCATAATAAAACTCTTTACGGGGATCCCGGTATTTCTGCAAATCACTGAAATTGATCAGGTTTTTGGTAATGACAGCTACCCTGCCCTGCAGTTCAACAAAGGACCATTTCCATTTAGAGCTTTCGCCTAAAGCTTCCATAATCTTTTGCAATAATGTATGGAGTTCTTTCATGAGATTAAGAATCTGTGCAGGATTTAATTTTGCTATTGCCTGTAAATATTCTTCATTTTCTTTTAAGGGGCGGTCAATGTCCTTGCCAACTATCTCCTCAAATAACTGTAAAATTCTGTAAAATTCTTTACGTGCATCATTTAAAAAACGTTCGTTTTTAATCTTGAGCATATCAAGTGATGCTTTATTCATATTGAGCAATGTATATATGTATTTTGTATAGAATAAAATAAGCTCAATATTAACATAACCCATAATATTGGACATTTTTTTCTTTTTCTGCTCAGCTTCCTTTATCTGTTTGGTCAACTCATCAAGTTTGGCTTTATACCCTTTAATAAAGTCATTGTACGCTGCTTTCTCGGCTTTTGTGATTGGCATCGATTGTTCCCTCTATGCATAAGTGTCAATAGTTGTTTCTTTAGCCTGCTCAGGTTTTTTTTCAACCTCAGCTTGCGCCTTTGGCTCTTCCTGTTGCTGGTTATTCACTGAAAATCCTGCAGGAATAACATCTGCACCTGAAATTCGCATTATTTCCATAATATCCCTCCCTGGAAATTAAAATATACTGACATCATAGCCAGCCGCCGCATAATTACCCCTCATCTCTTATACAAACAAAGACCAATAGAGCACGCTATGAGTTAAAAGTTATCAAGTCTTGTACCCCCTTCTTTTAGCCCATAACCGCTTTACCCCCTGGATGATACATCTCAATTATGCGTGTACCCCGGATAAATGTACTATCATTGTACAGATAAAAATATCAAGCAAAAAATAAAGTTGCAATTAATCTATTTTTAATTGACACTACCAAATCATATCACACAAATGTGCAAAAAAATTAAGGAGAAATCCCTTGCCAAAACGAAGCGATATTAAAAAAGTTATGATTATAGGTTCCGGCCCAATAATAATTGGGCAAGCCTGTGAATTTGATTATTCCGGTACTCAGGCCTGTAAGGCATTAAAAAAATTAGGTTATGCGATAGTTCTGGTAAATTCAAACCCTGCAACTATAATGACCGATCCTGAAATAGCAGACGTCACATATATTGAACCTCTTACCGTTGAGTCCCTTTCAAAAATTATTGAAAAAGAAAAACCCGATGCACTGCTTCCCAACTTGGGCGGCCAGACAGGGCTTAACCTTTCTGCCGAACTGTCCCGACAGGGGGTATTGTAAAAATATGGTGTTACTATCATAGGTGTTGAAGTTGATGCAATAGAGCGTGGAGAGGACCGTATTGCTTTTAAAAATACAATGAACGCACTGGGCATACCCATGCCTCAAAGTGAACCAGCCTATAGTATTGAAGAAGCAAAGAAAATCGCCGACAAATTGGGATTTCCTCTGGTTATCAGGCCTGCCTATACGCTGGGAGGTACCGGCGGTGGCCATGTATATAACATGGAAGAGCTTGAAACCATTGTATCGCGAGGACTATCGGCCAGCTTGATTGGTCAGGTTCTTATTGAAGAATCAGTCATTGGCTAGGAAGAGCTGGAACTTGAAGTAGTGCGCGATGCAAAGAATCAGATGATTACCGTGTGCTTTATTGAAAATGTTGATTCAATGGGCATTCATACTGGCGATTCATTCTGTACAGCACCAATGCTTACCATAAGCCAGCAAACCCAGAAAAAATTACGGGAATATTCATACAAAATTGTTGAAGCAATAAAAGTTATAGGCGGCACTAACGTTCAGTTTGCCCATGATCCCAAAACCGGAAGAATTGTGGTTATTGAGATTAATCCCCGCACTTCACGATCTTCAGCTCTTGCGTCAAAGGCAACGGGATTCCCCATAGCATTTGTCTCATCACTTCTTGCAGCCGGTTTAACCCTTGATGAAATCCCTTACTGGCGTGATGGCACTCTGGATAAATATACGCCTTCAGGGGATTATGTGGTGGTAAAATTTGCACGATGGGGTTTTGAAAAGTTTAAGGGGGTTGAAGACAGGCTTGGAACACAGATGCGCTCTGTAGGCGAAGTCATGAGCATAGGGAAAAACTACAAGGAAGCATTGCAAAAAGCCATTAGGTCCCTTGAAATTGGCCGATACGGGCTTGGCTTTGCTAAAAATTATAATAATCTTGATCTTGATGAACTTATCCGTCTTGTGAGCACGCCAACCAGCGAACGCCAGTTTATAATGTACGAAGCTTTGCGAAAAGGTGCTGATATAGATATACTTCACGAACGCACTCACATAAAAAAGTATTTCATAGAGCAGATGAAAGAGCTGGTTGAACTGGAAAACCAGATGCTTGCCTATAAAGGAAAATCACTGCCTGATGCATTGCTCACTACTGCCAAACAGTGGGGATTTGCCGACAGGTATCTTTCAAAGATTCTGAATATCCCTGAAGATTCAATCCGAAGACAAAGGGTTGAACTTGGCGTGGTTGAGCGTTGGGAAGCGGTACCAGTAAGTGGGGTGGAAAATGCTGCATATTATTATTCAACATACAATGCACCTGACAAGGTTTCCGTTTCTGACCGCAAGAAAATTATGGTTTTAGGCGGTGGCCCTAACAGAATTGGTCAGGGTATTGAATTTGATTACTGCTGTGTCCATGCAGCGTTTGCCATAAAAAAAGCCGGCTATGAAGCTATTATTGTTAACTGCAATCCGGAAACCGTTTCAACTGATTATGACACTGCAGACAAATTGTACTTTGAACCTCTGACAGTTGAAGATGTATTGAGCATATATAAAAAAGAAAAACCCGAGGGAGTAATTGTTCAATTTGGTGGACAAACCCCATTGAATATTGCCGGTGAGCTTGTCAAGGCCGGGGTAAAAATTCTTGGAACATCCGTTAATTCCATTGACCTTGCAGAAGACCGCGACCGTTTCCGCAAAGTGATTCAAAAGTTGGGCATTCCTCAGCCAGAATCAGGGATGGCTTCCTCACTTGATGAAGCTATTGCTATTGCACAATCAATTGGATATCCGCTTATGGTACGCCCATCATACGTGCTTGGCGGAAGAGCAATGGAGATAGTATATGATGAAAATATGCTGAAACAATATGTTAAAGCAGCCGTCGAAGTAAGCCCTGAAAGGCCAATTCTTATAGACAGATTTCTTGACAATGCAATTGAATGTGAAGCTGATGCAATTTGCGATGGCAATGATGCCTTTGTTCCGGCTGTTATGGAACATATAGAGCTTGCCGGTGTCCATTCAGGTGATTCGGCATGCGCTATCCCTCCATTTAGTATTAGCCACAAACACCTTGCTACAATAGAGGAATATACTAAAAAAATTGCCCTCACGCTTAACGTTAGCGGCCTTTTGAACATCCAGTATGCAATTGCCAATGATACAGTATATATTCTGGAAGCAAATCCCAGAGCTTCCCGTACAGTACCACTTGTTTCAAAAGTGTGCGGGATTCCAATGGCCAAAATTGCAACAAAGATTATGCTGGGCGAAAAACTTTCAACATTACACCTAAAGAAAATACCCATTAAACATTTTGGCGTAAAAGAAGCAGTATTCCCATTTATCATGTTCCCTGAAGTTGACCCGGTGCTGGGTCCTGAAATGCGTTCCACCGGTGAGGTTTTAGGTATTGCAGATAACTTTGGTATTGCCTACTTCAAGGCCCAGGATGCAGCCGGCCAGCGATTGCCACTGGAAGGGAACGTTCTGATTACAGTTAATTGCAAAGACCGTGAAGGAGCGCTTGAAGTTGCACAAAATTTCCACAAGTTAGGCTTTTTTAATTTTTGCAACAGAAGGCACAGCGCAGTATCTCCATGAACATGGCATACCATCTACAATGATATTAAAACTTCAGGAAGGAAGGCCTAACATTATAGATAAAATTAAAAATAAAGAAATTAATTTGATTATCAATACCCCGTATGGGCCATCAAGCAAATGGGATGATTCATATATCCGAAAGTCTGCTATCAGGTACAAGATCCCCTATATAACAACTATCGCAGCAACCAGGGCAGCGGTAAACGGAATAGAAATGCGAAAAAAATATGGGGACGAAATCCCAAAATCACTGCAGGAATACCATGCTGAAATGAAGCTGACATAGTTATTATTTAAATTTTTCTATTGACTTTTTTTATTGCATTTATTTAATGGCAGAAAAAAAGATAACCAACCAACTGGGATTATTGTAAAGGCAGTTTCAATAATCAGTTGCATTTTTTTTCATAATCTTCTTGACTATTATATTTAGAGAATCTCTTTGTAAGAAGAAAATTAATAGATTATTGCTATAAAGTATGCATGGCAGTAAAGACCTATTAATTTTTTAAATAAATCTTTTATACTATAAGAGAGGCGTACCTTGACACTAAAAAATACTGAAATTCAAAAAGCCGAAGGCAAATTAGGGGTGCTTATCCCCGGGCTTGGTGCTGTCAGCACCACTTTTATTGCAGGTGTGATGCTTGTTCGTAAAGGATTAAAGCTTCCTAAAGGCTCTGTAACAATGATGGGGAAGCTCAGAATAGGCAAAGGTGATGATGCACGTTATGTGCCAATCAAAGATTTTGTTCCACTGGCCAATTTGAAAGATATGGAATTTGGCGGATGGGACATTTTTGAAGATACTGCATATGAAGCAGCCATTAAAGCGGGCGTGTTACAGAAGCAGGACCTTGAACCAATAAAGGAAGAATTATCTTCAATCAAGCCATGGAAGGCTGTATTTTTTAATAATTATGTTAAAAAGCTTAATGGAACATGGGTTAAAAATGCTCCAAGCTACTGGGATTTAGCCCAGATGATTAAAGAAGACATCCTCAATTTCAAAAAAGCAAAAAATATTTCCCGCATGGTAATGGTATGGTGTGCCAGCACCGAGATATACCAGGAAATGAAGCCGGGAGTGCATGACACAATTGAAAATTTTGAAAAAGCTCTTAAAGAAAGCAACAAGTATATTGCCCCCAGCATGATATATGCGTATGCAGCACTTGATTTAAGAATACCATTTGCCAATGGTGCTCCAAACCTGTGTAATGAAATACCAGCATTGCGTCAGTTATCTGAAAAGAACAAAGTGCCGATGGGCGGCAGGGATTTCAAGACAGGCCAGACCTTAATGAAAACCATCATTGCCCCTGGACTAAAAGCACGAATGATTGGTGTTGATGGCTGGTATTCAACCAACATTTTAGGTAACCGCGATGGGGAAGTTCTTGATGACCCCGAATCATTTAAAACAAAAGAAGTAAGTAAACTTTCAGTTCTGGATAATATATTCCAGACTGACGAATACCCTGCACTGTATGACGGCTATCACCATGTTGTCAGAATTAACTATTATCCGCCTCGTGGCGACAATAAGGAAAGCTGGGACAACATTGACATACGCGGCTGGTTAGATTATCCAATGCAGATTAAGGTCAATTTTTTGTGCCGTGACTCAATACTGGCTGCTCCTGTTGTCCTTGATCTGGTGCTCTTCTTTGACTTAGCTCAGCGTGCATCAATGTATGGTATTCAGGAATGGCTTTCTTTCTACTGGAAAAGCCCAATGTTTGAACCGGGTGAAGAGCCAATCCATGACCTTTTTGTTCAGCTCATGAAGCTTAAAAATACATTACGCTGGCTCATGGATGTACCACCAGTAACCTACTTAGGTGCTGAAACATATGACTGATATCAGCAACAAAAAGAGGGCTTGATAAAAGCCCTCTTTTAGTATATACTACACTATATGAAACCAACTGTATTGTTACTGGGTATTAATGCTAAATTCATCCATTCCACAGTATCGCTTTACTATTTAAAACAAATTATTGCATCATTTCATTATAATGTTTCTATCTTTGAAACAACCATTAACAACCATCTTCAGGAAACCATTAATAGTATACTTGCCATAAAGCCTGATATATGCTGTATAGCTGTATATATATGGAATGCACAGTATATTAAAAATCTTTTACCTTTATTGCATGCCAGACTTCCACAATGCAAAATTATATTAGGCGGCCCCCAGGTAAGCTATACCAGCAATGACTGGCTAAAGCAGTTCCCGTTTATTGACTGTATCATATATGGCGCTGGCGAAAAATCCTTTGAATATTTAGCTAACCACCAGTTCTGCACACATGAAAAAATATTACACTATCCAAATTATCATTTTAATGATATCCCTTTTCCGTACACTTCTGATGATTTAAAAAACTTAGCCAATCATTATATTTACTACGAATCCAGCCGTGGATGCCCTTTTTCATGCAGTTACTGTATATCATCGCGTGAAGATCAGAAATTGCAATTTAAGGACATTCAGAAAGCATATGATGAACTTGATGTTCTTTTACAGCATAAAGTACGTATGGTAAAATTTGTTGACAGAACCTTTAACTGCAATCCCACACATTCACGGGCATTGTTTACATATTTGCTTGATCATAATAATTACCATACCCGGTTTCATTTTGAAATACATCCTGATCTGCTCTTTGATGAGGATTTTGAGATATTGAAACACGTGCCGCCACAGTATTTCCAGTTTGAAATTGGGATTCAATCTGTACATGAAACTACATTGCATGCCATTCAGCGTAAGATGAACTGGGAAAAAGCAAGAGAAAATATCCGCAAACTTATAGATTTACAAAACATCCATATCCACCTTGATATGATCTGTGGACTTCCATACGAAGACATGGAAGGTGTTAAGGAAAGTTTTAATGCAATAGTAAACCTGAAACCTCACTACTTCCAGATGGGATTTTTAAAGATACTGCCTGGAACAGACATCAATACAAAAAAACATGAGTACGGCATTGAACATGAAGACACCCCACCCTATATGATTATAAAAAATAAATGGCTTTCACAAGAAGAGATGCAACTTCTCCACAACATTGAACGCGTGGTCGATAGCCTGTATAATCACCATTTTAAAACAACATCGTTGATGTTTGCTGACTTTATTGCAAAAGATAATCTTTTTTCTATATACAGCCAAATTGCTGCCTTTTTTCAAAAACATAGCTTTACATTATATGCAAAAGGTTGGGATTCAATTGCTTCAGTACTGCTTGAATTTATCAAACAACACTACCCTGAACATACCAGGCTTGCCACTGATTGCTTGCGATGGGACTGGTTTGTTAAATCAAATAATAAATGGGTACCACGTTTTATACGAAGCAGCGGCAACCCAAATACCATAAAAGAGATGATTATTCAGCAAAACAGAATATCTAAACAGGAACTATCGCTTAATAAAAAAATAATTCCTGTACTAAAAATGCAACGATCACAGATCTTTATTGCCGAAAGCGATCACTTTGTGCACTGGCACATGGACAACCACCGGTACGCAGTAAAGCTTGATGGTCAGGTACTCCTGATAGATTAATTACACTACTGAAGCACCGCCATCAATCAGTATTGTTTGCCCGGTAATATAGCGCGCCCCATCTGATGCCAGGAAAAGAACAGGATGTACCACCTCATCAATTTCGGCAATTCTTCCCATGGGGATATTTTTTACAATCATATCATGAATGGCATCATTTGACCAGAACGGCTTGCTGAAATCAGTACGTACCATTCCGGGTGCAACCGCATTAACCTGTACATTAAATGGCGCAAGCTCCAGTGCCAGATTTTTTGTCATCATATCAATACCTGCTTTTGCAATACCATAAACATTCATGCCCGGTGAAGCTAACCTGCCTGCAATTGATGATATGCTGACAATTTTTCCGCTTTTCTGCTGGCGCATAACTCCTCCAACCTTCTTTGACACCAGAAATGTGCCGGTAAGGTTTGAATCAATAATCTTTTGCCATGCCGACAGTTCAACATCAACAAGGCTTCCTGTTGGAAGGTTCATACCAACATTATTAATTAATATATCAATCCGGGAAAAAGTCTTTACTGCCGTATCAACAAGTGTATTCACATCTTCCTCTTTGGCAATGTGAGCTTTACATGTTACGCAATTATTGCCAGCATTGAGAATTTCCCTTGCCTTATCCAGCCCTTCCTGCTTACGTCCACAAATTACAACCTTAGCATTCTGGCGCAATAATTCCTGTGCTAATGCCAGCCCAATACCACGTGTACCACCGGTAACAATGGCAACTTTTCCATCTAAATTATATGAAACTACACCCATACAAAACCTCCGTTTTTAAAAGTTATATAAACTCAACTAAAGCTCCATTAGCCATATGATATACAGCGGTTTTAACTATGGTTGCCGCTGCCAGCGGATGGTCAACTTCACACCAGTCAGCAATAAGACTGTCAGGCCGTATTGATCCTTCGCCTGCTGGTATGAGTAATTCAATGCTTTCATCGTGAATTAAAAAATTGACAATAACATCATCAAATCGTAAATTCTTCAATCCTTTTTTCGTCTTCTTAACTATATCTGTTTTGTTCTTTAATTTGCCGGCAAACATATCATACAGCTTCCCATCAGAAAATGTTATACTATAAAGGGAATGTGCAATTGCTTGAAGGGGCAACGTTGTTTCAGTGTGATGATACGCCGATATAATTTCAAAGCCTTCAGGAAATAATTTTCCAAAATTACTTACTGCTGTATCACTGCACTGCTGGTAGAGTTCAACATCAACAAACTCACACAGGCTTTCATAACCAAGCGGCAGTGCTGGCCCGGTGACAATACGCTCATGTTTATTAAATCCCTGCGTATATGCCACAGGAATCTGAGCCATGCGCAGTGCACGCTTGAATATTTCCATGCAATCTATGTGACCTAAAAACCGGGCTTTCCCCTTTTTGGCGTATTGCACACGCAGGGTAAAAGCAGCTTTATATCGTTTTGCAAATGACTGTGCAGCGTTTTTAAATGCATCTTTATCAAGTGGATTTTTTTTAAAACCAGCGGGGAATGTTTTTCCATCCCAGTTTAAATGCATCTTTTTGTGTATAAGGGTATCGTAGCGCGTTTTAATAACATGCCAGGGCAAAACTTCCTGTAATTGTCTTTTTTCTAAATAGCGGCGCCAGTTACCAACAGTCTTTTGCAATGCATTATCCCACAGGGTAAAATCAAAATGCTCACCCCATAAATCCAGGCGGGCTCCATTGCGATATGCTGCAACAAGGGCATTTGACAGTAAACTATCGCCACGCGCAAACACGCCTTCAATGAGTGTTGCATAAACATCATGATTTTTTATTGTTACCGATTTTGGCACACTGCGTTTTATTGTGTGTATTACCTCACGGCAATAAGTTTCATCATACTGCTTTTCATACTGGAATGGCGTGTGCGGTTTTGGCACAAATGGTGAGATAGTTACATTGTACTGGATTTTTTTATTAATGGAACATGCTTTTTTCATGAATGAAACAATATCCGCTGCTTCATCCACATCATCACACCCTGGAAGGCCAATCATAAAGTATAGCTTTATGCGCTGCCACCCACGCTGTGACAGCACGGTTATGATATTCATGATTTCTTCAACTGCAAGACGCTTGTATGCCTTATAGCGCAGAATGTCAGAAGCTGACTCAATGGCAAAAGTCAGTGATGTTTTTTTTAAATCAGATATTGATTCAATAATATCAAGTGTTTGCAAATCCACTCTCAGCGATGGAAGTGATATGCTTATACCCTGCTCTACCAGTGGCGGCACAATATAGTTCAAAAGCTCCACTATATCAGAATAATCCCCAACACTCAGCGAGTGCAGCGATACATCACCAAACCCTGTATGCTGCACAGTGTCCAGTATAGAATCAGCAAGTTCCCTGGCATTTGCCCTGCGGTAAGGAAGCTCCCAGTAGCCTGCATGGCAAAACTTGCACAGGTTCTTGCAGCCCCTGTCCAACTGAATGGAAACCCTGTCCTGCACACTGCGTATGGATGGTACCACTGGCCGTGTAGCTTCATATCTATGAAAATTGTGCGCAACTCTTTTATACACCACCGGCGCTTTGATTGCTGTCAATATCTGACCTTCATAGGTAAATTCAACATCGCGACTGCATAGCACTCCTTCTATTTTTGCCAAACGTGCAAGCAGGTCATCTTTTGGTAAACCTTTTGTCTTTTTTTCAATAAGGATGTTTACAATCTCCACTATGGCTTCTTCACCATTACCGGCAAAGACTGCATCAGCAAATGGCAAAAGTGGTGCTGGATTGCTTGCCGCCTCTCCGCCAATGACTATTAACGGGTAACTATGGCCCCTATCCTTTGCAAAAAACGGAATGTTAGCAAGATCCAGTACCTGAAGTATATTTGTGTACAATAATTCGCTGGCTGCATTGAAGCCCACCATATCAAGCTCCAGTAGCGGTGTAAATGTTTCAAGTGTATACAGTGGCATCCCTGAATTGTTCAAGACCTTTTCAAAATCACGCTCCACGGCAAACACGCGCTCACATGCTGCACCTTCTATTGCATTCACCGCATTGTACAAAATCTGAATGCCGTTATTGGACATGCCAACCTCATACAGGTCCGGAAAACAAAGCCCAACCCTGACTATTGCATCAGTCTTTACAACTGCATTCCATTCACCACCCACATAACGTGCAGGTTTTGAAACGTGCGCCACAAGGCTAAATATCTTTTCTTTTTCAATTGCCATGTTTTACCTTTATTTTTCATGGTATGCACAGTACTGTGCCAGTGCAATAAAATCCTGTAGCGAAAGCTCCTCACCACGTACTCCGGGATCAAAGTCCAATGCTTCAAATGCCCTTTCAATCAATGATCTGTCAAAGGTTTTATACGGTGAACGCTTCAACGCTGTTTTTAACATCTTGCGGCGCGCCCAGAAGGCTGTTGCAACAAGCTGTTCAAATATTTCTTTTTCATTATCCTGTAAGGGCATATTTTTTTTTCGTATCAGCTGCACAAATGTTGAATACACCTTTGGCTCCGGATAGAATACATGTGGCGGTATATCAAAAAGTTTGTGCACATCAAAGTAAAGCCGGATACCCACCGTGAATGCTGAATACATAGCGCTTCCCGGCAAAGCAATCAGCCGCCCCGCCATCTCCTTTTGAATCAGGAAAAAACATTGTGAAGCTGAATAGTGTTTAGCCACCCTGAAAATAATCTGCGAAGATACATTATAAGGAAGATTGCCAACAATACGCGTACACCCTCTAACAGGTGGTACTTTTAAAAAATCATCATGCACTATGGTTACGTGCGCCATTGCCGCAAACTGTTCTGTGAGTATATGGGCAAATCCTGCGTCTATTTCAATGCAAAAAAGTTTCTTAACAAGCCTGCTTAACGGTGATGTGAGAATCCCCGGCCCCGGACCTATTTCCAGTATACAGTCGTCAGGCTGCGGGTTTATTGCGGTAACTATCGCCTCAATATATTTTTCTGAAATTAAAAAATGCTGGCCATACGCCCTGTTGGGCGATAGCCCCTGTGACTTGAGGTATGCAAGGATTTCTTTTTTATTCAATATACTTCTCTTTTTCTTTCCTGAGGCTGATGACACCATTGTCATGCAATTGACGCATTACCCTGACAATATTGTCCCGCGCTTCCTGTATCTCGGACAGGCGCACGGGGCCCATTGCCTCCATTTCCTGCATGATATCAGTTGCGCGGTTTTTGCTCATATTGCGGAAAAATTTGAAACGAATCTCATCGCCGGCACCTTTCAGAGCCCTTGCTATTATATAGTCATTGCTGATTTCATCAATCAGTATGCGCATCTCGGTATTGGTGAGAGTAAGAACATTTTCAAAGGTAAAGATACGTGCTTTTATTTCATCAGCAATCTGAGGCATTGTGCTTTCAAAGTAATCAATAAGCTGTTTTTCCTGATCGCCGCTTAAGTGCGCCATGATATCAATAAGCGCATTGAGTCCTCCCGCTTTTGAACTGGATTGCCCCTGATAGCGATACTCATCATATTTTTTGCGCAACACTCGCGATATTTCAAGCACCGCATCAGGCGAAGTTCGATCCATCTTTGCCATGCGAAGCGTTACTTCTTTTGCTAAATCCACGGGAAGCAGTTTAACAACTTCAGCCGCTTTGGCAGCAGGTATGTACGCTAAGGTCACGGCAATAGTCTGGGGATGCTCATTCTGCAAAAACATAACAATAAGTTCAGCATCAATTTCGTTTAGGAAGCCAAACCCCTTTTCAAGATCTTTGTGTGTCAGGCGCTTTAAAATATCTTTTGCCTTATCCTCACCAAAGGCTGCATACAAAATTTCCTTTGCAACATTGTGACCGCCAAACGCAACTCCGCGCGCTTTTCGCAATTCCAGCAAAAACTGTCCTATGAGTTCTTCTTTTTCTTCAGGTGCAAGTACATCTATCTTTGCTATCTCTGCAGCTAATTTGTTAACACTTTCTTCATCAAGATATTTCATTATATCTGAAGCAGCTTCAGGCCCCAGTGCCACTAAAAGCGCTGCTGCCTTTTCGGCACCGCTCATCTGGTCAATTGGTTTCACGTTTGATTACCATAACTTTTTTAAAGTCAATAACATTCTGCGGACAAACCTCGGCACATCTTCCGCAATTAATACATAATTCATAATCAATGACAGCCAGAAAGTTTTCCACCTTGATTGCTGTATCAACATCAGGATTGTCTTTAAATACTTCTTCGCGGCATACTTTTTCGCATCGCCGGCATGCAATACAGCCAACGCTGCAACCCAGCTTCATAACCGGTGCCTTCTGCTTATTGCGACACATTACATAGACGTCAACAGTGCTTTCCACCAGGCTTATTATATTGCGTGGACAGGCTTCAACGCAGTTGCCACACCCTGTGCATTTTTCAGCGTCAACAAATGGCAGCCCCCTATCGTCCAGATGAATGGCATCAAACGGGCATGCCCGTACGCAATCACCAAGACCCAGACATCCATATTCACACACCTTGAAGCCACCCATAACAAGCTGAGCAGCGGTACAGCTGTGTGGCCCATCGTACATAAATCGTATTTTTGTTTCATTAACACCACCCTGGCAGTGGACACGGGCAATTCGTTTAACTCCGGCTTCTGCTTTTATACCCATAATTTCCGCAATTTTATTCACACTGTTTGGCCCGCCAACAGGACACATATTAATGGCTGCGCCATGTTCAACAATATTGGTTGCATACCCGGCACAACCGGGAAACCCGCATGCACCACAATTTGCCCCTGGAAGAGCTTCCATTACCTTTTCTATACGTGGGTCTTTTTCAACTTTTAATAAAACCTTGGCAAGTGACAGCAAAATACCACATGCCATGCTCAATACAGTTATACTGATTATAGATGGAACCGAAGGAAATAATATATCCAGCATAGTTAACCTCAGTATTTCATTTTACGGTAGCATTGTGAATTACACCATACAAAAAGTCAATACAGTTGCAATTAAAAAATTCTTGCAATAATAGCATTATACCGATAGTATATGTAAAATCAATGAAATCATAACCATTTACTCTATGGCTACAACAACATCACAGGACATTTTACACGAGATACTATCGGCAATAAATAAAAATCAGGAAGTGGTTTTTGTCAGCTATTCCATCTTGGATGAAACAGAAAAAAATATACAATATACATTAAGCAAAATACTGGGAAAGCACAACAAATCAGATCTCTACACACCTGTTTATTCATCCATCAAGGAACTGATAGCAAATGCAGTAAAAGCCAACGCCAAATATATTCTTATTGAAGAAGGTGAAATTAAAAACCCTGACGACATCAGGGAAGTTGTAACCAAAGTCAGAAATATCCTTAACGAAGAATCTCTGCTTATTTATGGCATAAAAGCAAAACAGCATGGATTGTCCACCAGGGTATATTTCAAACCGCAACCAACACGCCTTACAATTGAAGTAATAAATAATTTGCCAGTGACCGAAAAAGAACTGGAACGCATGCGGGAAAGAGTTGAACGCTCTTCTAACTATGACAGCATTGCAGATTTCTATTTAGAAAATCCTGACCCTGCTGCTGAGGGTATGGGGTTAGGACTTTCCATGGTAGTGGTTTTGTTAAAAAGCATTGGGATACCGTATACTAATTTTACGTTATATACTGATTTTAAAACAAAAACAATTGCCCGTATTATTGTCCCTTTAATTTAGGATAAAACAAAAAAGCATCCCTCTATAAGCGATATTATTATTGTCCCGTCAGTTTAGGTTTGGCCTCTAAATATGCCATTATCATTTTCATGCAGGTTTTTGCAAGGTGATCTATGTTGTAAAGCTCATGATTAAAGGTCCACTGTATGGCAACATTCATAACCATTGCCACAATGGCATGTGCAGCCAATCTGGCATCACCTGGTTTAAATACCCCCTGACTTATGCCATCTTCAATAACCTTTACTATTTCATCGCATAACTGTTTGTAGATATCAGTATTTATGTGTTTAACCCTTTCATTAATGGGAATCTGTGCCCAGAAATCAACCAGTACTGTGTAAAATGCAGGATGACGTTTTGCCGTAACAATAAATGCTATAACAATTGCCCGCATACGCCGTTCGGGGGTGCGGTATTTTGCCGCACGTTTGTTAATATTTTTTTTAATGATAATATAAATCTGTTCCAGCAAATAGATGAGTATATCTTCCTTGGATTTAAAATAGTGCAGCACACCGCCTTTTGATAAGCCCGCATTTTTTGCAATGTCATCAAGGGTGAAGTTATTATACCCTTTAGCAGAAATAACCTCATATGCTGCTTTAATTATCTGCGTTTTTCTTTGCTCTTCTTTTTCGGCCCGTGCTTCCGGTTTTAATCGTGGCATGTGGTTTTCCTCGTACTTTATATTTCATCCTGGCACAAAATAATAAACAACACTGTATCATTAGTGTTTATACAATTATGGCTATTTTTTTTTAATTTGTAAAGTTTTTTTTATGAATTTAAATAAATTCATATTTTTTTATAAAACCTTCCGCGAGCTTCATCAAAATACTCAACAACACCCTGCTTCAGCATTTCATCAAGTATCTGCTGTACTAACAGATTGTCTTTGCTCAGCGAATAGGCTAAATCCTCAACTGTAGATGGCCTTCGTTCAATGGTGGATAGTATCATTTCTTCCAATGGCAGCCGTAACTCAAGTAACCGGTACTCAGGTGTGCCGGGGATATCCACCGGTATTGGTGCAAAATAAAGTGCATACTGCTGTAAGGTTTTCACATCAACGCTTTGCACCCATTTCTCTGTACCGGGCCTGTCTAAATAATTAAGCTGAACTCTGTCAGGATTAATAAAATGTGCTGCATCAGCCAGAGCATTGAGCTCTTCAGTGGTATTGTTAATACCCGGTACAATGAAAATTTCAAGTATCAGTAATCCCTTGAACTCTTTTTTAAATTGAGCAATGCCTTCAATAATTTTTTCAAGCTGTAGCTCCGGGGATGGCCTGCATATTTTTTTAAAAGCATGCTCTGTTGCAGCATCCAGTGAAGGAATAACAATATCAGCGTTGTACAATCTACTGCGTACGTCCTTTTGCCACAGCAATGTTCCGTTAGTCAGTACTGCTATGGTGTAGCGATAGTTACTCTTTATATAGTCTATGATGGTGCCTATCCCACTGTGCAATGTTGGCTCACCTGATCCTGAAAAGGTAATAACATCAATAGCAGGTTGTTGTGAGAGAATCTTATCAAGTTCAGCAATAACACCAGCCACAGGAACATATTCTTGTGCTTTGGTGGTTATATGTGTGGTTTTTCCGCATTCACAGTATACACAGTTAAGTGTGCAGGTTTTGTGCGGTACAATATCAACACCCAGCGATACGCCAAGCCGCCGTGACTGAACAGGCCCAAAGCAATACTGCAGTGTATGATTACTCATAATAGTTTTATTATAGCATAAAGTAATAACAAAGACGTAAAATTTTGGTGAATGTGTACGTGAACCGGAATGGGTAAAAAGTGGGAGATTCCGTGTCGGAGCACGGAATGACGCTGGGGGAAACCAGGCACGGGATGACGGCAGTAGCAAAATTACCACTGAGATTTTTATTATAAAATTTTTACTTGCCTGTTTACATTACAACCTGCATACTGTTCATTCATAAATTTATGCAAACAAAGGAAAAATAAACATGAGCGATATCGTCATAAAGAAAAGCTATGAAGAAATAAACGCAAAGATACAAAAAGGTGATGCCGTTGTTGTCACGGCCGAAGAAATGGTAAGCATTGTTAAATCCGAAGGCTACAAATCAGCATTTAAAAAAGTTGATGTGGTAACTACCGGTACATTTGGCACCATGTGCTCAAGCGGCGCCTTTATCAACTTTGGACATACCCGCCCTAAAATTAAAGCAAGCAAGGTGTGGCTCAATGATGTTGAAGCATATGCAGGCCTTGCTGCTGTTGATATTTATATTGGCGCCGCACAGGTTCAGGAAGATGACCCCTTGAATAAAGTGCATCCCGGCCGTTTTAAATATGGTGGTGGGCATGTTATAGAAGATTTAATTGCTGGAAAACCCGTTAAACTGAAAGCCAAAGCTTATGGCACGGATTGCTATCCCTTGCGTGAATATGAAGCAACCGTAACCATCAATGACCTGCGTGATGCATTTTTATACAACCCCCGCAATGCCTATCAAAATTACAACTGCGCGGTAAATCAATCAAAAAAAACAATCTACACCTATATGGGGATACTGCGCCCCAATATGGGCAATGCAACCTATTCAAGTGCAGGACAGCTCAGCCCTCTTTTAAAAGACCCATACTACTGGACAATAGGCGTTGGCACCAAGATCTTTCTTGCAGGGGCTGTTGGTGCTGTTACCTGGCGTGGCACTCAACATGCACCGGATGCACCGCGAGGTGATAACGGTGTGGTGCGTTCAGGGGCTGGTACCATTGCCGTAACCGGCGATATGAAACAGATGTCGGCTCAATTCATTAAAGGTGCATCAATTACCGGATATGGTTGTTCGCTTATGGTTGGGTTGGGTATTCCTGTTCCAATTTTAAACGAGGACCTGGCATTTTTTACCGGCGTGTCGGATGACCAGATATTTTGTCAGGTGGTTGATTACGGCTATGACTACCCCAATGCAATAGGGCGGGTGGTTGCAGAAGTCAGTTACGCACAGCTAAAATCAGGATTCATTGAAATTGGTGGTAAACGCATCCCAACTGCACCTCTTTCAAGCTATCCCATGGCAAAAAAGATTGCCACTACGTTGAAAGAGTGGATACAATCAAAAAACTTTACATTAGGACAGCCACAAATACTTCTGCCTTCGGTACCCTATGACAAACGCCATGAGTAATATATTGCCGTACAGAACCAGGCTTGCCACACGTTTTACCACATTTGAGGTGCGTGTTGAAACAACCAATCTTTATATATGCGCTCATTCCAATGTATATGACAGGGCGATAGTTCTGGTTAAAAGCTTAAGGAACGATATTGCAACCTATAGCAAAAAAGATCCACAGTTTCTTACGGCTCTGACCCCGCTTGAGCCTGAATTTACAGCGCCAGAGGTTGTGCAACGGATGTGCAAGGCTTCGGTAATGGCAGGAGTTGGTCCCATGGCAGCAGTAGCAGGCGCTATTGCCCAGATGGTGGGCGAAGATTTGGTGCGCTACAGCCCCGAGGTTATTGTGGAAAACGGCGGCGATATATGGGCGTATGTGCATGAGCCTGCAACAATCAGCGTTTATGCGGGGCGCTCTGCGTTTTCAAAAAATTTAGGCATGGCTCTGACCCCCAATATGACCCCCTGTGGCATATGCTCGTCATCGGGGAGGTTTGGACGATCATTCAGCTTTGGCAAAGCCGATATTGCCACAATCATAGCTGATACTGCAGAGCTTGCTGATGCTGTAGCCACAGCCACGTGCAATACGGTGCAAAGCGATAGTGACTGCACAAAAGCTGTATCGTTTGCATGCAGTATATCTGGAGTAAAAGGCGCACTGGTGATATACTGGGATACGATGGCTGTGAAAGGCACTATTCAACTTACTGAAATTGAATAAGCGAGGTTTTCCATGGAATCACGAAATGTACTGTTGATATTCAATCAGCACATTATGTACAAACCAATCATTTACAGAATTGCAAAAGACTTTAATGTCATCTTCAATGTACTTGAAGCCAAGATTTTGCCCAAGCAGGAAGGAAGGCTTATTTTGCAGCTATCAGGCCAAACACAGGACATTGAGAAATGCATAAACTATCTTAAAGACGAAGGAGTTGATGTTGACATCCTTGCCGATAAAATTCAGCGTAACGAAGACCGCTGTGTGCACTGCGGCGCATGTACAGCCGTTTGCCGCACCGATGCGCTTGTAATAAACCGTATAACCATGATGGTGGAATTTCACCCCGAGCGATGCGTTGCCTGCGGTTTATGCAAATTAGCCTGCCCCGTCAAGGCAATGAGCGGCATTTCAATTGATGTAGATTCAGAGGAGCTTGCCGTTAAGGGAAACCTGTAAATTGTTTTTGTTGTCCAAATCATCATTAATGTTAAAACCGGATAATCCTTCCCCGTCAATACCAACAACAAAATTACTAACTACAGCAATTTTACTGTAATTTATAATCTGCTCTTGTCGATAATTCTAAAATTTATCGTGTCCGTTATTTTACAACCAGGCAGGGAACTGGCTTTTATCCTCCTTACATACCACGTAATTTTGTCAGGCGGTATCGTAATCAATATATCTGGCACTTCACCATCGGCAACAGCTCAGGCAAATCTACGTTTATTAATTACTTCTACGTTTTTATCAACCATAAATAATATAGCAGCCTTTTCACCTTTAATTCTTTTTTCAATTAGCTTTTCTGGATTTTGTGATGTTTTTACATAGTTTTGTATTTTGTCATATATTTCATTTTTTAAATCATTTACCTGCACATCAATATCCATATATATAGAACAAGCTTCACTGAGTTTATATTCATATACTTCTAACTCCTTTCTTTTGACATCCCTTACAAGTTCCGCAAATTCTCCAAGGGCAAGTATAAAATCAGCAGCGTAAGCAATATCATCAGTTGAGGTAATATGCTGTGGTTTATGCCTGGTCAATTGATTGAGCTCATTTATTAGCTGCATTTTTCCCTCCTGTTATATAAAAACGTATTATATTCTTTACAATAGGCGTCAACTGGCCATATCCTGTACATTTTCAATTCCCTTTAAGTTCATAAGATATAAATGTTTGTTGCATAACACTATTAATTTGCTATCTTCTAATGCCATGTCTTCTATGTCACCAATATCAATGTTATCCTCCAAACTGTACTTTACCGTGATTTCGCTAAACATAAACATTTTAGTTGTTATATCATACTTAAATACATAGAGTATCCCATCAAGTAATACTACTGGCGTATTATTGTATATCACAACCTTCTGCGGCGATCGTCCAATGTTATATATGACATTATTATATACAAACCCCTCTTCATACAGAACTACTTCGCCATCAGCTCTTATTAGCTTTATACCGTCGGCACATACTGATGATACCACCTCCCCTTTGATACATATATACAAACTACCGTCTGCTATAACCTCATATACACCTGTTGAACTTATCCGACCCCAGGTTATTGTTTTGCCGCTAAAACTTTGTGATATCAATATATCATTCTTAATGCCCCAGTAATGAACCTTTTTTGGCTCGCATATAAGCCCATAACACCCACTTCCTGATACCATAAAGGCATTTTTAAACGTGTACTCTTTGTCACTAATGATAGAACGCACTATGCCATTAACAGCAAGTGAAACCGAGTTTTCCATTGATTTTATATTCTCAGCTATTACTTTTTCATTGGTATCATCTATTATAGGTAATGGGATTGAATACACTGTAGTTCCAAGCAATAGTATAGTGTTCATGCTGTAATATCCTCATTTTCCTCTACATACTTTTTTTAAAACTTAAAACTTGTACATATGTTTGGTCCCGTTTTGGTCATAATGACACCACGTTGAAATACACTTTTAACATACTATCTGCAACTTCTCTTTTATATCCTGTGTACAACCTGCGTTTCATGCAATTGTATACATGGTATTTATGCATATACATAGCTTTCTTAAAAGTGGTATCTTGTATATCCGTGTTCATCGGCAACTTTCCTTAATGAAAGCATATCAACTTTTACTGTATGCTGTGAATGAAGTAGCTTTTTCCACATTTCAATAGTATCTTTTACTTCTCCATTTATTAATCTTGCTTTCTTTTTTAGAAAATATCTGTCTTCAAATCTTTGTAACATTAAAGGAACAGTTAATAATCCAATTGCTATTATAATAAAAACAGTTGATGCTTCACCAGCAAATATGGTTTTAATTATTACTGCCGCTATTATTATGTAATACCCTATCACGCAAAAACTAATTACTCGTTCTACAAATTTACTTATATTAATCTTCTTCATAATTACCTCCTCATTTGTATAATGTAACGCGTATATTCATTATCAGTACAACCCGCTACCATCCACTCTAACCTTACTATGCCCTTGCATGGTAGGGCACAGCCTTTATATAGCCTGCCTGTTTCCACAATGTGTTCCAGGTTACTTTTTTCATCTTTTTCCAATTATGCTTTCCATTTGTAAAATAACATATCCCTATGATCCAATATGCAACAACGCCTATTATAATTGACGAAACTATGTTAAAAAATATTGCCATTTTTTTACCTCCATTAGTATGTGCACTATTGCACATTGTAATTCTGTTATTATGATATGCTTGCTACAGGGACATATAATGTCCCTGTAAAAAAATTTTTTTATTTTTTATTTAACTTAATTGGAGGATTTTTGATAAGAAGATTCTTTATTGATATACATCGTTAGAAACAAGTCTTAAAATAATTTTTCTGAAAACAGATTAAGATGAAAATTTACAGCAGTTGTTTTTCTTCTTTTTATATCATTTATTATTTTTTCTAAATTTTTTTTTGTTAATATAATTACAGATTTATCATCTTGCAGTAATTGTCTGTTTAAATCAAACATTGGATTGTTACTATCGGTATTTTCATCATACATTACAGCACGTGGAATATTGTAGTTTTTTGCATGTTCCATTGCCAAACGCGCACCGCTGTCAAGTTTTTCATCCTGTATTTCCCGGTTACTTGCTGATTTCTTAGAATAACTTGCTATTAAAACTATAGTATCACAAAACATTGCCTGTAATCTGTCGCGTTGACTATACCTACCTCGTAACTCTAGGTTTGATTTGAAATCTTCATAATATTCCGTAACCAACAAACCACCCTGTTTTACAATGTCCTGGGCTAATTTTTTATTACTTTCAGGCAATATTTTATTGAGTGGGCATGGTAAAATTGCAATGGTTTTTCCTCCATTTAAAGCTTCTTGATGAGCAATACTATCACAACCTAAAGCCAAACCACTTACAATGGTAATATTGTGATTAACTAATTCTTTTACTATTTTGTGTTCTCTGATTTCAATTTTTTCATCTGGATTAAGCAGTCCTATAACACTTATATTGTCATTATTGATATTTAACAAATTAATATCACCTTTGTAGAAAAGGCAAATTGGCCTTTGACCTTGTTGTTTTACCGCCCCCCTATGTTTGGGGAAGTTTTTATCACCAATAGCAACTATTCCGTCACAGCTTTCACCTAAGTTATTTATTTTTTCAATTATTTGTTTTCTTTTATTTTCAAAATCATCCAAAGTAACTGTGTAATTTTGTAGTGAGCTATTATTTATTAATTGTATTATTTTATCAACACTTTCATTTCCCCGTAAATTCTTCACAATCCAGGCAGGTCCAATATTATCATAGGTTACTGTTGTTAAAATATTTATTGCATTTTCTGTGTATTTAATACCCATTGTTTTACCTATAGAATAAAAATAAACATTTCTTGCCCCATTATCAAGCAATGCCTGAATAGCATCTTCATCAATATTCACATTTGGAGTATATACGTCATCAATTAACAAGATATTTTTTCCCCTAACATTTTCAGATATTGTGCAGGTATCTTTTGTAATACCTACATAAGGCATTTTACCTGTGCCCGCATATAAAGACGCTCTAAATGAACGAGCAAGGTGTGTTGTTTTTGTATTGGTATGTCTTGTTATATAGTCAGTTCCATCAATAAAACCATCCAATTCATTAATAATTTCTTTTACTGTTTTTTTAAACAACAATTCATTTTGTGTGTAGTTATTTTCAGCTTTTGCTCTTGGAACAACACATACCGTCAATGGATTAAATCTTATTATAGCCAGTATTTGTGGCAATTCAATACGCAAAACATTACTTAAATGTTGAACAGCCTGGTTCAAATTATTCTGGCTTTCATTATTAAATGTGTTTTTTAAGGTATTTATATAATCAGGATTACCTGGTTTTTTATAACCGGTGTAATGCGTGTGATGAAAACCCTGTATATCCTGTTTTAAATAGTCATTGGCTTTGATAATAAATTGTTGCATTTTATGCAAATTTTCCCATTATTAATTTATTAAAATAATGTTTTCTTCTGGAATACCGGCATCAACTGCATTCATAATT
This sequence comes from Leptospira biflexa, assembly GCA_020721905.1. Classification (GTDB taxonomy): domain Bacteria; phylum Spirochaetota; class UBA4802; order UBA4802; family UB4802; genus UBA4802. Next base: position 69,876 of record DYLU01000006.1, read on the forward strand.
TCTGATTGCTCATTTTCAAAAACTATAACAGTTTCAGGTATAATATTCAAATACGATATTGCATGTTTAAATTTATTTATCATTTTGCCATTATCACATTTTTGGTAAAATATTTTTTCAAATTTACCATAAAGGTTGTAATGCTGTAAAATCTTCAATGCTCTATCTTTCCTGCAATTTGTTACTAAAAATATTCTATTGGTTGTGTGATAATAGTTTAATATATGATACATAGCTGTATTAAGTTTAATTTCACGTACATAATCTTCATAAAATATCTCTTTTTTTTCTATTATATTTTTAATTTCTTCTCTGGTTAAAGCCGGAAACGTCAATGATAGTTTTTCACGAGTAAATCTTTCTTGCGGATTATATATAATACTTTTATTTAAAAGTAATTTTAAAGCTTTATTATATGCTAAAAAATTAGCATAATTGGTTTCAACCAATGTGCCATCTAAATCAAAGAACAAGATATTTCCTTTTTTTATTTTTCTTGCTATCTCGTTCATATCGTATTTCTTTTTGTCGTCATTAAAACTATCATTTAATTCATATATGTTTGCAATGAAAATATCCTTCCAATTGTTGTGTATACGCGTAGCAGTGCACATATACACCTTCAAATTATATTCATAGTTATTATGACTTGTAATAATATTCAGTACTTCCTGAAAAACTCAGATAGCCTGTAATATATTAAAACATCTGCATCCTGATGGGGAAATATGCTGTCTTTACATCAGTATACAAAGCGGTCCCTTAGTTATTTCTTGAGCACATAAATTATGCTGATTTCATATATGAATTATTTTCCTCCAGTTACTATCTGTTAAGTAAATCCTTTTTAAACTTTACTATATCTTTACACTTCAGCCATAAGTTTATGCTTAACTGCATTTTAATAATTTTCACAATATTATCATAGAGCAAAATGTTATGATGCTGGTAGACATTATTCATTATTTAAATCATCGTATATTATTTAAGATGTTTGAAAGAAGAAAAATATTGGTATTTTTTTATATTTTTGTAAAATACCCGTCAACCTTCAGGCAAAATAATAGCTAAAGTTGCTCTTTGACCTTTTTTGAATAGAAAATCAGCACTGCTGGTAGATTGTACCCGTCAAATTAACCCCATCTTTACAAACCAAAGAAGATGATGTATCCTTGAAAGATGTAAAGTAAAAAATAATTTTTTACGCAAGGAGGATACATACCGATGAGAACAGGGATACGGGATACTTAAAAAAAGGATGTTTGGGCAACATCACATTATGCAGTGGCAAAGCTCTATGCAAAGCAAACGAGAGTATTGCAGGGATAACGGTTTAAGCTATGATCAGTTCAAGTGGTGGTACAATCGGTTACAGGTGCAGGAAGTACAAGACACTGCAGCAAATGGTATTTGGTCGAAAGCGTGAGAAGGTAGCAGATGAAGACACTGGCAGTTGCATCTATTCAATGAAGCTGAGGCAAGCAATATTCATTACCTGCAGTTAATTTGACGCTTACGCTCAAACTAATACAAAGTTCTGAAAAAGAACTTGCGACTTTTTCTTTAAATCCCACTATTGGAAGCTCAAACATAGACTTATCCTAGTATGGAAACGAACAGCATAAACTTTAAATCCCACTTTTTTTGCATCACATATTAATATGTTATAATATAACATATTTTGAAACAAAAAAACCAATATTGACAAATACGATAGAACTATTATCTTATATCATCAATTAAATTTTGTTCATGTTAGCATTTTGCACGATTAAAAGCGCTGTTTGTTGTTTACATACACAAATTACATTTTTTACAATATAACAGTTGTAAAGTGTAATTAAATACAAACATTAACTTGTTACATGTTTAAAAGTGTATAGTTTATATAGTAAATACTTTACTTTATGTTATTTAATACTATATACAAAATACTAATAGAAGTACTTCACTAAAAGGGTTGTGACATCTATAGAGCATATGCGGCTTTTACGGCTTCTGGCGGTGTTTTTTTATTCGGATTTCGGAAGGATTTTTCTCTGTATTTTTTGTTTTTTTTAGTACAAAACAAAAAAAAGGGAGCACTTGCGTGCCCCCTTCGTTATGTTTTTTTACTTCGCTTACCTTACGATATAGTGCGCTGGGACTAATGCATGTATGTTCCCAAGTGCAAACGTTACAACATCATCGTTTAGATGTATATCATAGACTTGTTTGATATGTACGGCTATATAATCACGCAAATAATATATGGCGTTTCTTGCTTCTTGTTCGGCAATCATATCTTCGCAATTCAAACTTTCAACTGCACACTCTTCAATCTCTTCAACCGTATAATCTTTAAAATCTGCTAATATAATAATATATGTATAATAAAATAGTCATTACGTAATTTTTGTATAGTAGCTGTATT
>DYLU01000123.1 GCA_020721905.1 Leptospira biflexa
CAATTCCCGATTAGATGCACGTCAGATTTTTATTGGTCCTTCTTATTCATCGTACTTATTATATCAAGATGACGAAGAACCAAAAGGAAAGTGGCAGTGGGGGCTCCAGATGGGTGTTTCTAATGTCATCCCCAATTTAGGTTTTAAAATCAGTGGAACCATCATTAGTTATAATACACCACCTGAGGTTGGCCCTTATGAATATAAGTATACTCCAATCGTTTTCACCTTTAATTACAATCTTGTTCCATTTTTAAAAACAGATTTGATAAAACTGAACCTTGAAACTGGTTTTGGATTATTCCTCTGGCAGGGACTCTTTAATGATCAAATAATTGTCCTGCCCACGGGCGAGAAGATGGATGAGAAAGACCTGGGCTTTGTCGGTGGTATTGAACTACTGATAAAACCACTGAATAACTTCGGAATTTTTTCTCATCTGGGATATCACTACCTTACGAGTTCTAATATCTACAAATATGGTTATTTTGATAAGGATGAAAAATTCTTTATCAGTGGTTTTGGTTTAAAATTCTTTGTGCCATGAGAGAAAATAATTCTAAATTCGGGCATTTAACTTATAAACATTAGGGGGTTATATGATACAATTTTTGCTTCTTTTTACCTTGCTTGAAATTGATACACTAAAACTTACATTGCCTGAGGCAGTAGATTTTGCACTCAATAATAATCCTGAAATTCAACAACTGGTAATTAATGTAGACAAATCAAACTCTGCCATTGGTATTGCCCGTTCATCATTCTATCCAACAATAAGTGCTACTGGTTATTATGCATATTTGAGTGACTTGCCCATATTCCAGATGGATTCAATCGCAATTCCTATGGGACAGCACGAAAATTATAATTATCAAATTTCGCTTCAGCAGGTTCTTTTTGCCTGGGGACAGATCTACGATGCTTATCGGATTGCTGGACTCAATCGCGATATTGCTGAATTGAATCTATTAAAAAAGAGACAGGAGATAAAGTGTTCAGTAAAAAAGGCATATTATGGACTTTTGGTTCTTGAAAAGATGGTTGATTTAACCCGCGAAAGTCTGGAACAATTAAAAAGACATGAAGAATCAGTTAGAAAAAGATATGAAGCAGGATTGGTTGCGCAGTTTGACCTGCTACGTTCCCAGGTTCAGGTGGCGAATTTAAAACCAAGGATGATTGAAGCAGAAAATGGGTTAAAACTTGCCTACGAGGGTTTCAAAATGCTCCTCGGGTTACCTCAGAATATTGAATTTATTTTGTTGGATAGTCTTGAGATAATTGAAGAGGAATTTAATCTTGAAGAGATGATGGATTCAGCATTGATTAATCGTCCCGAATTAAAAAATCTCAAAGAGGTGGAAAAAATGGCAAGGATCGCGAAAAGCCTTAAAGCAAGGGCAAATCTACCCACATTATTTGCGGGTGTGAGTTATGAGCGAAAAAAACCATTTAGTTTTGGTGGCAATGATTGGGGCTCAAACCTTACATTCAATGTTGGGTTTCAATTTCCTATTTTCAGCGGGTTCAAAAACCTGTATGATTACCAGACCGCAAGCCTTGCCATTAAAGAAGCAAACCTGGCAAAAGAAAATCTTACCAGGGGGATTATCATTGAAGTGAAGCAGGCATACCTTAATCTTCAGGGCGCAAAAGAGGCAACTCAGGCAGCAAAAGAGAATATCAATCAGGCACAAAAGGCATTTGATATTATAGAAACAAGATATAAAAATGGTCTTGCTACAAATCTTGAATACCTTGATGCCCAACTTGCAACAATGCAGGCCAAGATAAATTATCTAAATGCCCTTAAAGACTATTTAGGCGCCCGGGCAGATTTAATAAAAGCAGTGGGTAGAGGATAAAAAGGGGGTATGACGAGACCCTCACCCTTTCCTCTCCCTTGAAGGGAGAGGATTAAGGTGAGGGTGAAAGACTTATGGTAATGCGAAAAAGGGATAAAAAGGTTGATTAGAAAAAGGGCTATGAGATTGTCTGGCGAATCAAAAAATGTAGTTGCGCCATTCATGGTGCTTAAAATATTATTAAATTTCGTAAGTTTTTTCCTCCCCCTTGAGGGGGGAGGATAGAGGTGGGGGTGAAAGATAAAATACCCCTCACCCTTACCCTCTCCTCCGCCAAAGGCGGACAGGCAACAGGGGGAGAGGGATTTGATATATCCGAGGAGGTATGATGAAAAAAATCCTGATCGCAATAATAATAATTTTTGTAATTGGTGTCGTCTTAAGATTGGCACTTGTTAAAAGACAGACAAGGGCTGGAATTGAAAAAAGTGCTATTCCTGTTGAAGTAGTGCCGGTAACAAAAACCGATGTTAAAAGAATGTGCACAGTTATTGGCACAATTACTGCGGATAAGACGGTTCAGGTTTTTCCTGAAACAATGGGCCGGGTGATGAAAATCCTTGTAAAAGAAGGTTCAAGTGTAAATAAAGGTGATAGACTTTTAACAGTAAGGAACGAAACCATTGGTTTTGAATTTGAAGAATCTTATGTTACCTCACCCATTTATGGAACAGTTGCCAAAATACTTGTAGATGTTGGTGCTACTGTCGCACCCCAGGTTCCCGTAGTAATGGTTGTTGATGTTTCGCGTCTGAAAGTAAATTTTAATATCTCTGAAAATGATGCCCAGTGTTTTAAAACCAATGCCCCGGTTGCTATCAATGTTGATGCATTACCCGGTAAAGCTCTCAATGGCTATATCAGCGAGATCAGCCCTATAGTTGACCCGATGACCAAGACAGTTGCAGTCAAGGCAACCATAGAAAAATCAGGCATAAATCTCAAACCAGGGATGACGGCGCGCATTTCATTCAAACTTCAGGAAAGCAAAAATGTCATAGCCATTCCCTTTGATGCCATTGTTGATAATTCAGTATTCGTTGTAAAGAATGACAGCACTGCAGAACGTCGTCCTATAAAACCCGGACTTATAAGTGATGAAATGGTAGAAATAAATGAAGGTTTGAATGAGAACGAACTTGTTGTTGTCCT
>DYLU01000055.1 GCA_020721905.1 Leptospira biflexa
AATTTGTGAAAAATTTTAAAAATTTTTGCAGATTTTTGGGGTCAGAGCATTGAAACGAAGTTGTAATTTTATCACAGCTGGAATCAAATACTTTCTATCCCACAATACACTTAACGGATTTTTCACAACCTTGATAAGAAGTAAGGGACGAAAATGAGGTGTAATTATATTTTTTGTTTTCCTGACAATGGCATCAATATCAAAAACACTGCATACAGCGGCCAGGTAAAAAAATAAAATAAATCAGGATTTGCCCCAAACCGTACATTGTAAAATATGCCAATGACATCCATAATAAAATAGCTTGTGGTTGCAGCAGGTATCATCCAGCGCGAATGCTCAGGAAAATACTCAGATCGTCGCACCAGCCATCCCGACCACGCAACAGGTACTAAAAGCAATGCATAAGCAATTGATATGCCTAAAATATTGTAGCGCTGTAACAAATCCAGAAGATATATAATGATAATAAATGCTACTGCATATAGCGCTATAAGGATACCAATATCTTTCTTTTGTACTCCTTTAAACATCCCGGTGTGGCGTATAATCACTGTTAAAAGCATTGGCAAAGCCACAACACCTCCAATAGTAAGAAGCGTATACATATTGGGCAGGAAATGAGTCCACGTCAGGACACACATATCAGTAATAAAAGTGCAGCTAAAGATTAAACGCAAAAATTGTTTATCTTTTTGGGCGATAGCATCCTGCAATCCAGACCACACAAACAAAGTTGCTGATAATGAGAGCATCCCTTTTGGTATTGCTACAAAATTGATTTTATGCCCCAAAAATAATCCAATGAAATCGATGGCGGTAAAAAATACAGCCAGTGCTATCTGAAATCCAACAAAATATTTTGTGATATTATTTAATCTTGACGTCATGGTGATACTCCTTTGAGGAAGTGAATGCAATATATTATTGCACCCTCTTCGATCTTTGGGTCTATATGTGTGATATATTATTACTTAACTTCACACACAGCTTGCCTGGTTTACAGAGATCTTAATTTTTTCTTACTGTGGTAGCGCAGGATATTTTCCGATTATTTTTCCCTTTCTAATCATGATGATATCCCCAAACTCGCGCATGATTGCTTCACTTTGTGTTGGCAGTAAAAATATAGTATCATCAACCTGAAGTGCTGTAGCCCGTGAACCATTTACTATGGCCTGATTGGTACTAAAGCCATAAATAGTATTTTCAATAAGGCCTTCAGGTGAATAATAATGTGCTCTCCAGCCACCACCGTAGATAAAATACGTTACCTGCCTGTTTGGATTCCATTTAGCCATTAAATTTGATATCCCTTCAATAAAAGGAATAGTTGTACCTTCAAGTCTTTTCAAAACAGGCGTTGCAACAAATAATGCTTCAACATGTTCTGATAAAAGCGGTTTATCAAAATCAGATGGTTTGAGCAATGCTGAGCCCATAGCAATATCATTGACAGGTGATGTGCCATTAAATAATATGTAGGTATGACTGCCGCCACTGTTAAAGGTTAAATTGCCGGCAAATAGTGCAGGATATTTCTTCTTGCCGTAATTGTAGAACATTGCATATCGTGTCATGGCATTATTAAATGCATTCTGTATGGCTTTTTTCTTTGAGCCAAATATTGCAAGAGCAGATGCTGAATGAACATCATATCCCATAAATCCGGAAAATTGCAGAAATTCTGGATTTTTTTCTATTGTATTCAGCATATAATCCAGTTGTTCATCAGTTGTAATTCCTCCTCTGTGTAATCCTACATCAATTTCAATATTTATCCTCATGCTGATATTCATTTGTTTTGCAAAATCACAATATTGCTGCAGCCTTGCAGGTGTATCCACCAGCCACTGTATTTGTTTTTCAGGTTTAAATTGTATTCCTGGTTTTAATGAATTGTAAAATTCTTTAACGGCATTAATGGGCATCGGCTTGCCCAGAAGTATATCATAATTTTTTGAATTATTGGCAAGGCAGGTTATATCTGGTCCATGAAAAACCATTACATGTTGAGAATTCATTTTTGTAAGAATATAATCAATAAGCCAGGAACACGGAATTGACTTTACTGTTAATCTAAATTTCACTGATGGGTGTAATTGCTTTTTAACTATCGCCAGGTTTTTATCAAGGTTATCAAGATCAACAATAATGACTGGCCTGCCAGGACCATTTACCTTAAGTTCTTTATTCAAATGAGCAAAATATGTATTATATGGTTTTCCTTTATCACGAGGTTTAAGAATAATAATTAATAGCAATGCAAGGACTACTATAGCTATAGTTGTTATTTTCTTTTTCATGATAGCGTTCCTCCTTTTTTTATATGTATATGGTATATCTGTAAAAGTATTAAAGTCAAAATAAAAAATTGCTTTTCATTATATGCCCTTTCTTTTTTCCAGCCGGCAAAAAACCAGGAACCAAAAAATGAAAAGTTATACAACCTTACATAACAAAAAATACATCAACTAATGTTGCTAAAAACAGCACTGGTGATATGAATGAATTGACCGTAAAGAATTCCTTGACTGCATGCTGTAAATCACTGCTGCGGGCTAACTTCTGCTGATACATAAATATAATACCAACGCAGAGCACACCAATCCAGTATGCTTCCCTGCGGTTAGTCATAACCCCCAGAGCAATAAGCGATAAAAAGGATAACACATATAAAAAGGCTGAAATAACCAACGCTTTATCCACTCCATATCGTGAAGGTAATGAGTATAAGCCTTGCTGTTTATCAAAATCTACATCAAGTAGCGCATATACCACATCAAGGCCGGCAATCCATGTCATGATGGCAAAGCCCAATATAAACGGTATCAGGTCTATTTCACCTGTTGTTGCTAAATAGCCGCCTATAGGTGCAGCTGCTTCCACAAATCCCAGGTACAGATGCGAAGCTGATGAAAATCTTTTGAAATATGAATAGCTTATTAAAAGAACTATCGCCACAAATGAAAGATAAAAACACAGCATATTAAGCATATACGATGACACCACAAAAACAATACATGAAATAACTGCTACACGCATAACCTCCTGACGGGTAACATCACCTTTGGGCAATGCGCGGTCTTTGGTGCGTGGGTTCATTGCATCAATTTCTGCATCAATAAGCCTGTTAAAGCACATCCCGGCAGTTCGTGCAGCAACCAGTGCAATTGATGCAAATACCCATGTAGAAAGCCCGCCGCCGCCTGCAAAAAGAATACCCAGATACGCAAACGGCAGTGCAAACACCGTTTGTTCAATCAAAATAAGTTGCGAAAGCTTTTTAAAATCCATATTCCGTCCACCTTTTGTTTACCACCTCAATAATATCGGATAACATTTTTATTTCCTGAGGCCACTCCCTGCCCATGCCTTCTTCCTTTGTTTTGCGTGTTGCATCAATGCCCATCTTCCCACCAAAATTGGCATAGCTTGCCGAATGGTCCAGTGCATCCAGTGGACCTTCCACAATCATGAGGTCACGCCGCGGATCAACATTATTTAGCAGTTTCCATACTACCGTGCTGTAATCATGAAGATGTATGTCTTCATCAAACACCGCAATAAATTTAGTCGATGCCATCTGACCCAACCCCCACAGAGCATTGATTACCTTCTTTGCCTGCCCGGGATATTCTTTCTTAATTGACACAAGCGCACAGTTATGAAACACACCTTCAAGCGGAAGTTCAATATCAACAATTTCAGGTATGAGCATCTTTAAAAATGGCAGGAAAATTCGTTCGGTGGCTTTTGCCATATAACAGTCTTCCATTGGTGGTTTACCCACTACTGTTGCCGGATATACAGGATTATCGCGCGTTGTTATACAGCTAACGTGAAAAACAGGATACCTGTCAGCAGGTGAGTAAAATCCGGTGTGATCACCAAACGGGCCCTCAATGGTTTCATCCCCTGGATCTACATAACCTTCAATGACAAATTCAGCTTCAGCTGGCACAAGCAGGTCAACCGTTTTTGCTTTTACCAGTTCAATTGGTTCACCTTCCAAAAAACCTGCAAACAACATCTCATCAATATCAGGTGGCAATGGCGCCGTTGCAGCGTATGTAATAGCCGGGCTTCCACCAAGGGCAACAGCAACCGGCATCCTTTGCCGCAGCTGGCAATATTTTCTATAATGACGAGCGCCGTCTTTGTTATACTGCCAGTGCATACCGGTTGTAGTGTTTGAAAACTTGTGCATGCGATACATACCGGCATTCTGGACCCCGGTTTCAGGATCCTTTGTAATCACAACTGGTAATGTAATAAACGGACCGCCATCTTTTGGCCAGCAGGTTAAAATTGGCAGAGCATCAAGCAGGGTGCCACCGGTCAGTACGTGTTTGTGACATGGTGCTTTGTTCACCTCTTTAGGCGTAAGGGATGCAATATCTTTTAACGTTAGTAATGCCTTAATCTTTTCGGTTAATGTTTTTGGCGGCTGCATGGTGATGAGATTAAAAATTTTTTGCCCAATGTCATCAAACGATTTACAGTCCAATGCCATCTGCATACGTTTGTAGCTTCCAAATGCATTGATGAGTACCGGATATGAAGAATTCTTTACCCTCTCAATAAGAAGTGCCGGTCCACCGGTTTTACTCATCCTGTCAGCTATTTCCGTAATCTCTAAATATGGATCTGTTTCAGCAGTTATGCGTTTCAGTTCACCGGCTTTTTCCAGAGCAACAATAAATTCATGTAAATTTTTATATGCCACTGTATCCTCGTATCAGGCAATATTCATTAGTAACTATCACTCACAGTAAAAACCTTTATGCAAGTATTTTTTTTATGTGTGGCGATAGTTACTGATTAAAAGCGGGCCTGAAGGCCCGCTTTGAGTTGCTTATATGATGCTCTTTAACATTCACTCAATTGAGAAGCTTTCGTCCGGGATATCCAGCATTGAAAGGTTTTGACTCTTTATAGCTTTAGCGTACGACTGCGCATGTGGCAGTACATGCGTAATATAGTAGCGTGCACTGTGAATCTTGCCGGAATAAAATGCTGCATCATTATGGTCTTTTGCCAGTTGTGCAACAGCTTTTTTATCATTACCATCAACATTATTCTGTTTGCAGATTTCGTCAAGCTTTTCATACGCAATGCCGCTCTGCCAGAAAAGAAGCCACCCCAGAGTAACAGTACCCATAAGATTCAGGAACGAATATGCATTGCTAACTGGAATTAAAAACTTGCCTTCTTTGCCACACTGAACAAAGAACATACCCATGTCAGCCAGCAAATTCACTGCATCCTGAACATCCTTTGAAATATCAGCAAGCCGCGGATTATCCTTGTAGCGCGCAAGCGTCCTGTTAATTTCACCAAGGAAATTAATGAAGTTTACACCTTTTTTCTGCGACATCTTTCGTCCAACTAAATCAAGTGCCTGTATGCCGTTTGTACCTTCATATATTGATGCAATTTTTAAATCGCGCATAAACTGTTCAACAGGATAGTCCTGGCAATAGCCATAACCGCCATAAATCTGAATGGCAAGCTCTGTTACCCTGAAGCCCATATCAGTGCAGTATGCCTTGGTTATAGGAACAAGCAATTCCATAATTCCATGCCATTTTTCAGCTTCTTCACCTTCACTGGCTTCTTTGCGGTCAATAGCAAGAGCGCACAAATATACCAGTGCTCGCATGCCCTCAACATGTGATTTCATCCACAAAAGCATTCTGCGTACATCAGGATGATTGATAATTGAAACACGTGGTGCTTCCGGATTCTGCATATTAAACAGATCTGCACCCTGCTTTCGCTCTTTTGCATAGTTTAGAGCATGGAGGTATGCAATTGATGCAGTACCAAGCCCCTGCAGTCCCATACCTAAACGGGCTTCATTCATCATCTGAAACATTATTTTCATGCCCTGCCTGGGTTGGCCCAATAGTTCAGCATAACAATCACCATTATCACCAAAACTCATTGAACATGTAGCACTGCCTTTTAATCCCATCTTGTGTTCAATACCGGTGATAGTTACATCATTTTTTCTTCCCAATGTACCATCATCATTTACCAGATACTTGGGAACTAAAAATATGGAAATACCGCTGGTACCTGCCGGATCTCCTTCAATTCGCGCCAGCACCGGATGTACAATATTTTCAAAAAGGTCTGAATCGCCACCAGAAATAAATATCTTGCTGCCAACAATTTTATAAGTTCCATCAGGCTGTGGAATTGCTTTTGTCTTCAAATTTCCAACATCCGAACCTGCTTCAGGCTCAGTCAAAACCATTGTGCCACCCCATTTGCCTTCATACATCTTATACATGTATTTCTTCTTTTGCTCTTCAGTACCATACACTTCAATGAGGTGTGCAGCGCCAACTGCTGCCTCAGGATAAAGCATAAATCCCATGTTAAACACATAATATTCACGTGCTGCTAAATCAATTACATACGGGAAGCCCTGTCCTCCAGCCTCAGGTGAAACTGCCATGGTAAAAAGGCCGCTGTCGTTCATTATTTTGTGAAGATAGTGATAACACCGGGGAACTTTGACATCGCCATTAACCAGTTTTGCCCCTTCTCGGTCGCCTTCCATATACCGTGGCAACACTTCCTCTTCGGATATGCGTTTGGACAGGTCTATTGCCATATCAAACATATCTTTGGAGTAGTCTGAAAAACGTGCTGTTGCAAACAATTCCTGCAATCCCAGCATCTCATACAACACAAATTCCTGATCTCGTCTGTCAACTATCAAACCCATAAACAACCTCATAATAATATTTATTAAAATTTATATATAAAATATAGTGTATAATTTGCTCTTCACAAAATTTTTATTGCAGGTTAACAGCCAATACAATTTTATTTTGTTGACCTTTGTGTCAGCCGCACTATACTAATAGTTTTGAAAATTTTTTAAATGGAGGTTAGTCATGAGCATGCCATTACCAATTGTATTTCATGCAGTATGTATGATGATTGGACTTGTTGTTGCTGCTCTATGCAGTTAGCATTTCAATGAAAAAGAAAACCAATCAATGGTTTAAAAAACACCGTATAGCTGCGCTTTCCGGCGTGACATCTGTAACAACCGGATTGATTATTATGATACTTTTTAAAGAATCTCAAGGATATCCACACTTAGCTTCAACCCATGCAATTGGTGGCCTGGTTACAGGTTTTATTGCGTTAATAACACTTGTTCTGGGTTATTTGATAATTAATGGTAATAAGAACGTTAAACCTTATCACAAATGGTCAGGCAGGTTAACACTCATTCTTGTTGCAATAACTATCATTTTTGGCGTTATACGGTTATTGGAGATAGTTAATAAATAATAATTTTTGCTTGACATCATGATGCACCTCTTATAACATAACACTGTTATGTTAACAAACTGCCTCTTTTGATTGCTCTCGATTATGTACTTTTATTACTATAAGACGATTTTTAAAAAATTTACTGATACCCATGACATTTCTTGCTCATCACCGTATTGTACAATTGCTTACGTAGAGTAACTCAGATTGTATTAATTATCAATACTGGCTCAGTTCCTTATTTTAAAAATAGTATCAAATAATGCAAAGGAGGTTCCCATGTCATTTGAAAGAATATGGCATAAGAATTATCCTGCTGACGTTCCCCGTGAAATAGACTTTGACAAAACCACCATGCCTCAGGCTCTTACCCGTTCGGCCCAAAAATTTTCAGAAAACACTGCATTAATCTTTCTGGGGAAAAAAATTACGTATGCCACCCTTGTAAAAATGGTAAACAGTTTTGCAAAGGTACTTAAAAAGCTTGGTGTGAAAAAAGGTGATACCGTAGCTTTAGTGTTACCAAATATTCCTCAGGTTGTCATTGCCAATTATGCAATCTGGAGGATTGGCGCTATAGCAGCACTCAACAATCCGCTGTATACCGAACGCGAGCTTCAGTATCAGCTTGATGATTCTGATGCTTCAATTGTTATCACGCTTGATTTACTGCTACCACGGATTCAAAACATAAAGCCCAATACCAAAATACGGCATATCATAACCTGCCATATTAATGACTATCTTCCATTCCCGTTAAAGCAGTTATTCCCTTATGTAAAAAAGAATATGTTCCGCAAGGTGTCATCTTCTCATGATGTCAGCCAGTTTTTTGATTTGATGAAACAATATGATGATACCCCCGTTCAGGATGAATCTTCATGGGAAGATGTAGCAACCCTGCTGTATACCGGTGGTACTACTAGCACGAGCAAAGGCGTCATGTTGACACATGCAAATATGTCATGCAATGTTCAGCAATTGAGAAGCTGGTTCTATGATTTAAATGAAGGAGAAGGAAGCATGCTTGGCATATTTCCTTTTTTCCATTCAGCAGGATTTACAGGGATTCAGAATCTTACTATCTGGGGAGGCTGGACTGATATCCTTATTCCACGACCGGAACCCGGAGTAATAATTGAACAGATCAAAAAATTTAAACCAACATTTGTCCCCGGGGTCCCAACGATATTTATTGGGCTGCTCAATAATCCTGAATTCAGGGATATGGACTTAAGCTTTATTAAAGGCTTTATTGCCGGAGCTGCACCACTGCCAGTTGAAACCATCAAGCAATTAAAAGAATTAACCGGTGGTGATATCATCAATATATATGGCCTTACTGAAATTTCGCCAATGGGTACAGGATCACCATGGAAAGGAAATATAAAGCCAGGTACTGTTGGCGTGCCATTACCAAACACAGACATCAGGATAGTTGATGTTGAATCTGGAACAAAAGAAATGGGAATTGGCCAGTCCGGTGAAATTTGCTTTAAAGGCCCTCAGGTAATGAAAGGATATTATAAAAAGCCGGAGGAGACAGCTGCTGTATTAAAAGATGGTTGGCTATATACCGGCGACATTGGCACAATTGACGAAGATGGTTACCTTACAATAGTTGATCGGAAAAAAGATATGATTATTTCCAGCGGATACAATATTTTCCCACTGGAGATTGATGAAATACTATTCCAGCACCCAAAGATACTTGAAGCATGTACCATTGGTGTACCCGATCCCTATAGAGTAGAAGCACCAAAAGCATTTGTTGTTTTAAAGCCTGGCGAAAAACTTACAAAAGAAGAAATCATTGCTTATTGCAGGGAAAAGCTTGCCCCTTATAAGGTCCCCAGAGAAATAGAATTTATTGATGCATTGCCTAAAAGCGCAATAGGGAAGATTTTACGAAAAGAAGTAAGGGAACTTGAAAGGAAAAAACGCCAGCACACGGCATAAGAAATAACAAGGGCGGGTTTTAAAACCCGCCCTTTTGTATATTTAATAATATTTTGTTGAATCTTTCAAAAATTCCGTCATGGTACTGTCAACATCCTTCATGCCTTTATAATATGTTTCAGCTATGTTTAATAATACATCATAAAAATACATTAAGTGGGGTATATAAAATTCTCGCTTTAACTGGTTTTGAATGGGAAAGGCAGTTGAGTTTTTAACCTGGGATAACTGCTTATCATGTAAAATTACTTTATTTTCCCGTATGTAAGAAAACATTATATCATCGCTTCCCAGAGCTGTAGGAGATGGATCACTAATTTTAACTTCGGAAACAGTATTTTCATAATAGTTTTCTTCCCGGATTACAGACTCAAACCTGCTCACCGTTGTACCGTTGGTGAAAATTTTAATAGCTTTCAATTTTTTTATCCGTACTTTAGATGGCACAAGATCATCCTTAATAAAAAAATGTTTTTCTATATAGATATAGTCATTGCCCTGTGAATACGAGACCTGGTACGGCAATAATCGTATATCTTTTAGTGACATCAATTTGTATTTTGAAACTGTTTCTTCAATTCTTTTGCAAAAAGTCAGTATTTCCTGATCAAGCTGTTTACCTTCATTAACAAGTGCTTCCGATTCCAGCGAATCTTTCTTTGTTTCCTGCGAAAATACACCAGCAGTAATAATCATGGATACAATAATAAATAGTATTAAATAAAATTTACGCATTCATATCCTCCACATATAAAATTAAGAAAATGTATTACGTATTGTATAGCATAGTGTAACAATTTAAACAAAAATTTGTTATACCAGGAATTGTTTATCTAATTATCGATATTTAGCAATAATTTTTTCAATAAAATAATACAGTATGATATAATGATTGATTGCCCCAAAATAGAATTGATGGCACTCTGAGTCCCTATAAAAGTTATGACAAAGAATCTTGACATTTAGTTGTTTAATATTTTTTTTAAATAAACTTATGGACAACACTATTATGAGCTCAGTGACAATATAGTTATATAAAATAGTTCTATATGGAAATGAGATCCTTCACCTTTGGCTCAGGATGACAGTAGATGAGTAAAGCAGATCACTTTAAAGTGGCTAAAAACAAACAAATTTTATTATACGGTGAATGCCCATAAAAACAATATTGACAATTTTTGCTTCATTAAATATAGTACATTTCATCACTGATATTTACTAATGCAACAGGTTACGCTCATGTCACAAACAAATTTTAATGAAGAAAACTTTTCTGAATTACTGGAACAATCGTTTATCAAATCCGATAATTTTGAAGTTGGCAATACCGTCACAGGCAAAGTTATTCTCATAAGCAGTGACAGCATCTTTGTTGATATTCAATCCAAAAGCGAGGCTGTCATTGATGCACAGGAATTCACTGATGACAAAGGCAATTGCACCATAAAGGTTGGTGATACCATTACCGCCTATGTTGCAGCTATCAAACGCGGTGAAATAGTATTAACATCACGAATTGGTAAAGGCGTGGTTTCGCCTGATCTTCTGCATATAGCATATAAAAATCAGTTGCCTGTACATGGAACTGTCAAACAAACAACCAATGGTGGCTTTATTATTTCTATTGGCGGCATTCAGGCATTTTGCCCGCTATCACAAATTGATACAAAGAATAAAGAAAGCGATAGTTACCTGAATAAAAACTTTGACTTTGCAATTATGCGCTTTGAGCAGCAGGGGAAAAACATCATTCTGTCACGAAGGTCACTGCTTGATAAAATAAAGGAAGAGACAATTGAAAAGCTGAAACAGCAATTAAATATTGGCGATATAGTTCAGGCCACAGTTGTTCAGGTACTTGATGCAGGCCTTTTAGTATCGCTTCATTCACTTGATGCCTTTGTGCCAAAAAGTGAATTATCGCACAGCCGTAAAGCAAACTTGCATCAGTTTGAAGCAGGACAGGCTGTCACCGCAAAGATAATTGATTTAGACTGGGATAAAGTCAAAATAACATTGAGCATTAAACAAACATTGCCTGAGCCCTGGCATTACATCAGTCAGTATCAGGTTGGGAATATCTATACAGGAACTATCGCCAAAATAATAAAAAACGGTGCATTTGTTGAGCTTGATCACGGCCTTGAAGGGTTTATCCCGCTTTCCCGCATGAGCTATGTGAAAAAGCTGCATGACCCTCGTGAAGTATGCAATGAGGGCGATAGCGTTCAGGTTAAAATTATTGATATAGACCATACAGGTAAAAAATTAACACTGGAGCTTATCACCAGTGAAGAAAATCCCTGGCTTACTGTTAATGAATCGCTGCAGGATTCCATACAAACTGCCACCATTGAAGAAATTACAGCAAAAGGCCTTGTTGTGATGCTGCCAAATCAGATGCGCGCGTTTGTTCCCAAAGAGCAGTGTGCAATTGACCGCAACGCCGACATTACAAAGTCATACAATGCAGAAGCAACCATCAAGGTTGCAGTGACTACTGTCAATGCCAATGACAGAAAATGCATTGCTTCAGAAAAAAAAGCACACGAAATTGAAGAGCGCCAGTCGTATGAAAAATTCATTGCTTCTAACACCAGTCAGGGTTCTTCAGCCTTTGGGCAGCTGTTTAAACAGAAGTATGAGGAAATGCAGAAAAAATCCAGAAATACATAAACCTGTATGGATACTAAACTTACACACAGTGAACAGCTGACATATAGAGCATATTTAGAAAACAACATTCAATATATTACCGAAATCCACAAGAAGATTGAAAAGCTTATCTTACAACTTGAAAAGGAACACCTTTCAGTTAAAGAATGTTTTGCCCGGCTTGAAAACGAAATTAATCTGCTGTTGAAAGTGTATTCGCATTTCACATCCTTAGGCGGATACAGCTACTGCCTTAAATTAAAAGCCCTCATTGACACATATCAAAAGGTTACAAATACTGAGATTCAGCTATCTGCGCTGTACTATATTCATTCAAAAATTCTTGAACTGCAGGAAGAGCAACTGAAGTATTTCCCTGATCTGACTCAGAAGAAAGCTTTGTATGATGAGCTTACGCCCGCTAAAAAATTTGTGGAAGATGACATACTCAACTTTACATACAAATGGATTACTTTCAAACGCAATGCCATGTGGTTTGTTGTTCTTTTCGATAGTTATCAGTTACTGAATACCAGTGATATATCAGATCTCAAGCCTCTTTCACAGAATTATTATCAGGCAACATTCAATAACACCACAATTACAATCCGTGATCCTCTGCGATTAGACGAACAGCCTTCAACTACTGTATTGCTTATTAATTACCACAATACCACATATGGCTATTTTTATGATACCATTGGAAGAAAATTAGGCGCACGGAATAATATTCTGCAGCGTATGGCAAAAGCGCCTGATGGTTATTCGCTACCGTTGTATGGGAGGGTCAGATTATTTGGCGATACTCATATCTATCTAAAACACATTGATATAAACAAATCCGGGTGATTATACTTCCTCGTCACAGCTTCCTAAATAATAGTATGACTGGATTTCCTCGGATGAGATTTTTCCTGCCCGCAATATCTTGAGTTTGCCATTAAAGAGGCTTATGAGTGTTGCCCTGGGGTGGCGTTTGCATAACTCCTCAATGATAACAATGGCATCAACTTTTTTTCCAAAAACACGAATTATATCAGAGTGCTTATTTGAACCTTTTGTTACCCTGAGAATATTTGTGGCAAAGAGAGGCTGTCCAACTGTTTCAATTATTTCCTGAACAAACTTTGTTTTGGGGAAACGCAATGCAATTTCCCGTGATGCATCTTCTTTCTGAGGGACAATTGCAGTGACCTCGCCGGGCCATATCCTGTGCAGAAAGTCATATTGAAACTTGGTTACCATTGCAAGGGATTCCAGCATTTTAAACGAAGCTATCAGGCGCACAAATTTTTTGTTTCTGGATTTAATGATTGTCTTCAACTTATGCTCAACCGCTGTATTTGCAACACCAACTATTTCATACTGGGAATCAACAGGCAGTATAACAAGACCATTTTTATATAAAATATCAGTAATTCTTTGTATAATTTCAGTATCTACACTGCCATCTTTTTTGAGTTTCCGTATTACTATGATATCATCATTTTTGTAAAGCGACTCTACAGATTGCATCATCGCAATTTACCTTTTGCTGTAATAAGTGATACACAATCCTTCCAGCTATATTGCTTTCACATATTCTATAATGTGCATAATGCAAATGCAAGCATTTTAAATGTATAGGCTCCTGCAAACCTCCTATGCCTCTTTTAATTATATTCAGGTATTCGTCTTCAATTTCTTTATGAATATATTTTTCGTATATGCTTTTTCTGAAAAAATAAAAATGAGAATGAGCTTTCAGCATCTCTCGTTTTAATTCCTCATCCGAGTTAATGAATGTTTCAATTTTTGCAATATACCCTTTATTTTCAAGCTCATGTATTTCATCATTCAGGTATGGGCAGGTAAGCCATATTATGTTGGATAATGACTGGTAATCAACCATGCCGCCAGCCATAGGTGATAATAGTACTATCTGAGGAAATCCATAATCACATTTTTCAAATATGCCTGCCACAGCATCAGTGGTACCTTTAAGCTGCCAGCGTAAAACCTGATCATCCCGTTGAGTGAGTGTGCACATGTGAGGTATCATACGTTGCTTCAATAACTATAATTGATTTCTGTTTCTATAATATAGCAACATTCCCATGATAATCAATACAGAAAATATCACCCATAGAATTCTGCCATACTGTATATACTGTGTGAATTTTTCTGTGGCAGGTGGCTGTAAGATATGCGTGTAAGGGGGTTCTTTCATTTTGTTCTGAAACTCAAATACTTTTGCACCCTTAGGGATATACCCTGCATTAATACTTTCTTTCAATAACAGATTATCAGGATTACCATGGATAGTTAATTCCCTGAACTTTTTAATTTCAGATTGCTTCTGTATAATCTGATGCTGTATATATGCTATCTCTTTTTGCAGCTTCATCCTCTCCAGTGCACCACTTTCACTGAACACAAAGCAATACACGCTGAAGAGGATGAATGCAATCAAAAAAATTGAAAATTTATTATTACGGCTTGCCAATTGAATAAAAAACCTTCTTCCCGTTGAATTTAGCAGCAGCGCCAAGTTGCTCTTCAATGCGCAATAACTGATTGTATTTGGACAATCTATCGGTTCTAGAAGCAGAACCGGTTTTAATAAATCCGGTATTCATGGCAACAGCAAAATCGGCAATTGAAGGATCCTCAGTTTCACCCGAACGATGGGACACTACTGCAGTATAACCCGCTCTTTTCGTCATCTCAATTGCTTCAATTGTTTCGGTTAATGTACCAATCTGATTTAATTTAATTAATACTGAATTAGCTATGCCTTTTTCAATACCTTTTTTTATAATTTCGGTATTTGTAACAAATATGTCATCACCAACTAACTGAACTTTGTTCTTGCATTTGTCGGTTAACAGTTTCCATCCATCCCAGTCATCTTCGGCCATACCGTCTTCAATTGAAATTATAGGATAGGTGTTAATCCAGTTTTCATATATTGCAATAAGCTCTGCTGATGTTTTTTCAGGTTTTGCCTCTGCTGCCAGAACATACTTTCCATTTTTGTAGAATTCACTTGCCGCTGAGTCTATTGCAAGATAAATATCTTCCCCTGGTTTGTATCCTGCTTCCTTAATTGCTTCCAGGATTACATCAAATGCTTCGGCATTGGATTTCAAATTTGGAGCAAATCCACCTTCATCACCTACTCCAGTATTATACCCTTTCTTTGTTAACACCTTCTTTAATGCATGGAATGTTTCAACACCCATCCGCAATGCTTCTTTGAAACTGTCAGCACCAACAGGAACAATCATGAATTCCTGAATATCCACATTATTATCAGCGTGTTTTCCGCCATTCAATATATTCATCATTGGTACCGGTAATTCGCATGCGCCCACTCCGCCAATATACTGATACAGAGGCATACCAAAAGTTTCGGCAACAGCTTTTGCACATGCCATGGATACGCCTAAAATAGCATTTGCCCCAAGTTTAGCTTTGTTGGGAGTTCCATCCAATTCAATCAGCGTTTTATCAATCTCAATCTGACACATGGCATCCATCTCAACAATAGCACCCGATATAATTTCATTTACATTCTGGACTGCCTTTAACACACCTTTGCCATTATAACGGGATTTATCGCCATCCCTCAGTTCAATTGCTTCATTTTCACCAGTGGATGCACCAGATGGTACAGCAAACCTGCCAACAATCCCTGAAGACAATTCAACTTCAACTTCTATAGTAGGATTGCCACGAGAATCTAAAATCTCACGCGCATGGACATCAGTTATAATAGTCATATTAAAACTCCTGTGTAGTAATTTTTAAAGCTTTAGCATTAGTTTTGTAATTACAGTACAATGTGATTACAAATGGCAAATATATGCAAGAAGTTTTTTGTGTGGAGTGGTGTGATACGCAATTCCAAATTCATAGCGGGAATCCGGGATTTATTCCATGAATATTATACTTAGTAAATACAATTTGTTTACAATATTCACACTAAAACCTCCTTTATATATTAGTATTAAAAATAACAATAGAGGTATGACATATAATGTCCCTGCATTATTGTTTTTTAAAACTTCAAAAACCAATGCATAGTGATATATTGTTTTTTACAGCTAAAAACGCAAGCGCAGTATCTTAAAAAAGGTATTTTCTTATTGCAATATAAACATACATAACTCATTATTTGACTATTGCACCAATGTTGCTATGATATACAGCATTTAATAAGGAAAAAACTATAATTATGATGCATCAACTACGAATTGCCCTCTTAGCGTTGATTCTTGTAATATCATTAATACTTGTGATTACATATATATATGTCAGTGAAAAGCACAACAATGATTCTTATGCACTAAAACCTGTATATCAGTTTACCCTGGATTGTGAAAAAGAGTATTTTGCAATGACAGGTAAACATTTAGATGATACAGCAAAAACACAATTACTTTCACTATCGTACAAAACATTGTACAGTGGCACACAAAAACCTGTACTAAACACATCCAAAAAGACATTCAATACCTTTGCCCCACAATTAAATAATGAATCATTGGAAGCCATGCACCAATCAAAAAAATTGCTGTACAGTGCACAACTGTATACATGGTGCAAATCTGTTTGCCCAAAAACAGCAATGAAAATGAACAAATTGTAATACAATTTATCAGTATCAGTTTTTTTAAAAAAATTCCATTAACCATTAATAAAACAGCACACCACTGATCTGGTTATATGTAACAGTTCAAAAGCTGGCGTTTTTAACAATCCCGGCACAATAAAAGTACAAAATTAAAATAATTACAATTTTATTCTTGAACAAAATCAAATTGAAGTTATATTTATTATTAATATGTTAACAAATATTTCATACAATAAAACAGTAACAATGAAGAGTAAAAAAAATATTCTTCATCAGGGGAGGAATACATGAAACCTGTTGCATTGAATGACTTTATATACTGGGTTGGCGGTATTGACTGGGATTTGCGCAATTTCCATGGGTATATGACACAACGCGGTTCCACATATAACGCATATCTTATCATGGATGAAAAGATTACCCTTATTGATACAGTCAAATACTATCTTTTTGATGAAATGATTGAACGCATATCAAAAGTGGTTGATCCTGCACAGATAGATATTATCATTTCAAATCACGTTGAGATGGACCATTCAGGCGGGCTGCCACGGCTTTTGGAATTGTGTCCCAACGCAACGCTTATCACATCACCCAATGGTGCAAAGGGGCTTGAGGCTCATTACAAAAAAAACTGGAATTACAAAGTAATGAAGACGGGCGATAGTATCCCGTTAGGGAAAACCACACTGCAATTTATCTTGGAACAGATGGTACACTGGCCTGACAACATGGGATGTTATATGCCTGAAACCAAAATTTTGTTTTCTAACGATGCCTTTGGACAACATTTAGCAACATCAGAACGCTTTGATACGGAATATCCGCTGGACATCATCATGTATGAGGCAAAAAAATACTACGCCAACATTGTATTGCCGTATGATAAACAAACCCAGAAGTTGCTTGATGCACTAAGCACACTGGATATTGCCATGATTGCACCAAGCCACGGCATTATATGGAAAGACCATGTAAAAGAGATAGTTACTCATTATAATAACTGGGCTGCTAATAAAACTACCAACAAAGCGCTTATCATCTACGATACAATGTGGAATTCTACCCGTTTAATAGCTCATGCAATCAAAAATGCTTTTGAAGCAAAGAATATACCGGTTCAGCTTTATGACCTGAAAACCATTCATATTTCCGACATCATGACCGAAGTACTTGATGCAAAGTACATCTGTATTGGATCTCCAACGCTTAACAACAACATGCTGCCCACTGTTGCTGCTTTTTTAACCTACTGTAAAGGACTTGCACCAAAAAACCGTGTGGGGCTGGCATTTGGATCATACGGCTGGGGCGGGCAAAGCGTTGCACAGGTAGAAGCGGTATTACAGGAAATGGGATGGCAACTGCTTCCTTCCATAAAGGTTCAATACGTACCCGATGAACAATTGCTGGTAACTATCGCACAACAAATTATTGAAAAAATTAATGGATAACAGTAATTGCCGGGAATGTAGTAAAACTTATCCATTTAAAAATTTGTTTATTTTAATAAAATTTAATGTGACTTTTTATTTACACTTTAGTACTATGTATTATAGAATATTGAGTCCAATTCAACATTACAACGAGGACTTAAATGGAACAGTATAAGCACCGCTTAGAAGCTAAGGGGATTTCGCCATCATATCAGCGGCTGAAAATTTTAGAGTATCTTGATCAAAACAGAACGCATCCAACAGTAGATGAGATTTATACCGCACTTTTGCCGCATATACCAACGCTGTCAAAAACCACCGTATATAATACACTGAGCCTTTTTGTGCAGGAAGGCCTTGCAAGTATGCTGGTTCTGGACAACGTTGAGGCGCGTTTTGATATTATGGTTCAACCGCATGGTCATTTTACCTGTACACAATGCGGCAGGGTATATGACCTGGATATTACCCGTTATATCAATATACCTGAATCAATTGACGGCCATACAATCAAACAGTATCAGCTCACACTTAAAGGCATCTGTAAAGAGTGCTCATCTCATTAAATGCTTTATTCCTGGTAGCCTCATTTGTACTAAAAAATTTTTTGCACATTTTTTTATAAATTATTATTACAATAAATTGTAATAATTATAAATTTGTGATAATTACATGTAATTGCTATAATAATTACAGATGATAAGGATTCTAAACAACAGTCTATCAACACCACTATATATTTTAGCAATGTTTGGATATTATATTTTAAATTTTACTTGTAATTTATGTTTGGCAGTGTATCATATTAAAATTATACATACCGGGAGTTACTATGCAATTGCGTGTTAATGATATGATGTGCAATCACTGTGTAATGCATATTAAAAATGCAATAAATGCCAGGGATCCTGCTGCAAAAGTTCAATGTAATGTAACCACCAAAATGGTTATGGTCGATAGCTCTTTAGATGAATCCATAGTTATGCAAGCAATAAAAGAAGCTGGCTATACACCTGAAAAGATGTGATATGGGTAAAATATATATTGGTGTACGAGAAAGCATGACGTCTTTTTTTTAGGTATTATTGGAACGGTAAGTGAGATTGTAATGTTTACATATCCCTGCAAAATACATTTACAGGAGGTCTAATAGATGGATCAAAAATATGAATGCACAGTATGCGGATACATTTATGATCCAAAAGAAGGTGATCCTGATAACGGTATAAAACCCGGAACAGCTTTTAAAGATTTGCCTGATGACTGGGTATGCCCTGTATGCGGCGCTGGAAAGGATCAGTTTGAACCTGTTCAATAAAATTATTCAAAAGGATATGCACCTGCTGCATATCCTTTTTATTGCGTAAATAATTAATTTGGAGGTATACAAATGGATGTTGTAATGCTGTCACGAATTCAATTTGGATTGGCTGCTGGCGTTCATTTCATCTTCCCTTCACTTACATTAGGGCTTACCTTACTTGTTTTTTTATTTGAATATCGATTTTATAAAACCAACGATGAAGTATTTAAAACTATATCAACATTTTTTATTAAAATTTTAGGGCTTATATTTGCCTTAGGAGTTGCGACAGGCATTGTGCTTGAGTTTTCGTTTGGCACTAACTGGGCTGAATACTCACGAATGGTGGGCGATATCTTTGGAGCACCGCTTGCAGCTGAAGGTATATTTGCATTCTTCCTTGAGTCAGTATTTTTAGGTGTTTTGCTTTTTGCCCGTAACAAAGTTTCCAGAAAAGTTTACCTTCTTTCAGCATTTTTAGTATTCTTTGGTTCCCACCTGTCAGGACTATGGATTATTATAGCAAATTCATGGAT
>DYLU01000056.1 GCA_020721905.1 Leptospira biflexa
CCACATCAAACGTTTCAGCGCCATCATTGTAGCGGTCTTTAATGGTTACCAGTGTCATTGGCGGTGAATACATACCGGTTGAAATCTGTACATTGGTAACTTTATAGCGCCCCTTCATCTTGTACACTGCTTCGCCTACCAGCACCTCTAAGTCTTCATCAAATATCTGTTTCTTTTTATCAGCAAGTACCTTGAAAAGTTTGAAGAAACGTTCTAATTCTTCATCGGTGAGGTTATATCCCAAACTGTTCAATCGTGCAATGACGGCATGACGTCCTGAGTGCTTTCCCAGTACCAGCGTTGATCTGGTAATGCCAACATCTTCAGGTTTCATTATTTCATAGGTCATTGCATTTTTAAGCACGCCATCCTGGTGTATACCTGATTCATGGGCAAATGCATTGGCACCAACGATAGCTTTGTTAGGCTGAACACTGACGCCGGTAATAAGTGTCAAAAGCTTGGATGTTGACATAATTTGCTTGGTGTTGACATCAGTATACACCTGAAATTTTTCACCACGCGTTTTCAATGCCATGACCAGTTCTTCCATGGCAGTATTGCCTGCTCGCTCACCAATACCATTGATGGTGCACTCCACCTGCCGTGCACCTGCTTCTATAGCAGCCAGCGCATTTGCCGTAGCAAGCCCTAAGTCATTGTGGCAATGCACTGATATAATTGCCTTATCAATATTTGGAACGGTATTAAAAAGAAATTTTATAAACTCATAAAACTCAGAGGGAATGGCATACCCAACTGTATCAGGAATATTCACTGTTGTGGCGCCAGCTTTAATAACTGCTTCTACCATCTGTGCTACATAGTTCCAGTCACTCCGGGTAGCATCCATTGGTGAAAATTCAACATTTGAGGTGTATTTTGCAGCATGCTTTACTGCATCAACAGCTATGGCCAGTACTTCTTCCCGCGTTTTCTTAAATTGATACTGGATATGGATGTCAGAACTTGATATAAATGTGTGTATACGTGGATTTTCAGCATCTCTCAATGCATCCCACGCCACATCAATGTCTTTGAAGTTAGCCCGCGCAAGCCCTGCCACCTGAACCCCTTTTACTCTTTCTGATATGCGCTTTACCGCTTCAAAATCACCTGGCGAAGATATTGGAAATCCGGCTTCAATAACATCCACTCCCAATTTTACAAGCTGATCAGCAAAATGAAGTTTTTCATCAATGTTCATGCTGAACCCCGGCGCCTGTTCCCCATCACGCAATGTTGTATCAAATATAAATACTTTATTTTGTTTTGATTTTGTTACTGTCATATTCTTTCTCCTTTACCTGTAGTTGATATCAAAATGAACAGCTATAAATTCATGGTAAAAAATGTTTTTAGTAATCGTTGGGAATTCATCCTTCCACACCTCCAGTGCATATAAAATAAAACCGCCACGGGGTTTCCGTGGCGGCATAAAATCTCACTATATCAATACCTCTCACGAAACCCCTGTTGCGGTTTTCCCCAATAGTAGCAGTCCTAAAAGGTTAGCTGTTTTGTAAAGGTTTTGTGAAATCATAGTAGATGTCATACCAGTCAATACACTAATTTATCATTAATTTATTATTACAATTAATCACACAATGTATAATTGTCAATATATTTTAATTATTACATAATAAAATTTTACTACCTTAGTACGATATTTCGGCATAATCCGGGTAAAAGAATACACTTTAAATTATTGACAATTCTTGCATTTTCGTAATTATAGTAAACCCATGGAAATTTCATTAAAATCATTTATAGCCAATCCCGAAGAATGTCCCTATCTTCGTAATAGAACCAAGACATACCGCTATTTTGTACTGTATAACCTCACACCAGAAGAACACAACACGCTCTTAGAACAGGGATGGCGTCATTTTGGCTATACCTTTTTTCAGCCAGCGTGCACATCATGTATGCTCTGCATACCAGTAAGGATTAAAACATTTGATTTTAAGCCCACAAAAAGTCAGCGCAGAACGTTACGAAAAAATGCAAACACGCTTGCCCGCATTAACGAACTTACCCTTACACGGAAAATTTACAGCATATATGAAGACCATGCCATATCCCGTTTTAAAGAGTTACCATCACTGCAATTTTTATTATCAAATGTACTTGATGTATGTTCAAACACCTACCAGATAGAATACTATCAGCTGTCACAACTGTTTGCCATAGACTACATTGATGAAACACCTGAAGCATTAAGCTCCATTTACTGTATCTATCATTCAGATTTTGCAAAGCTAAGTCCGGGGATTTACAGCATACTGTATGCTGTTGAATTAGCCCGGCAAAAAGGTCTGCCGTATCTTTATCTGGGCTACTATGTCCCCGGCTGTAACATTATGGAGTACAAAATATCGTTTCATCCGTATCAATGGTATAGCTGGGAAAAACTCAAGTGGTGTGATGAGCCGGTTGCTTTTTAAAACTATCGCTCCAGCAATGCCGTATCAATGATCTTTGTCACATGCTCATCAATATAGCTGTATGTCAGGTCAGTAGTTTGTGCCTCGGGAAAAACATTTTTAAATACACCATCTGTCTGTGCATGGACAAAACTATACGTGGTATTGGCCGGATACTGTGACCCCTGCCACAGGAAAACACCCACCACAAGCAGCACCAGTGCAGCAATAGATCCGGATACAGTATACAATCTATTCCTTTTTTTAACCCGTGTAATCACCGCTGAAGCAATTTTTTGATCCCACGTGCTATTGAGCAACCGCTCATTGATTGCTGTATCAAAATGTTTATTATTCATGCTTCCTCCTGTAACAACTTATAAAGAATCAGTTTGCCTCTGGATAAGCGAGATTTTACCGTACCTTTTGGGATACCCAGCTTGCCTGCAATCTGTGTTTCATCATTGCCCAGGGCTTTAAGTTTCATAACATCTTTATACTTTTCAGGGAGCTTTTCAATAACAGGCATAAGCGATAGCTCATCATATTGGATCTCAGGTGGATTATAATCCATACTATGTGAAAGCCTTTGAAGTTTTTGCTCCTGCCGCATTAGCTTCCCGTTCATACGTTTTGCCTCATTTGCTGCTATGCGATACAGCCACGTCTCAAGTGATGACTTTTCTTTGAATTTCCCTTTAGCAAGACTTTGGTAAGCCCGTATATACGTTTCCTGGACCACATCATCAATTGCCTCATAAAACTGTGCTGCAAGGTGCCTGCGCACAGCCTGCAGCACAACTGCCTTTGTTTGACCAACAATTATTGCAAACTCTTTTTCATTCATGTTTAGAGCCTCAGCGTTTTACATCATTGGTTCATCAAATCCCATCGGGCCGTGCGGGCGCATTTTTTCCATTCTATGCATTTCCTTCTGCTTGTACGCTTTTAGCTTCTTTAGCTGGTCGTTGTTAAGCTGTTTTTCAATATTCATAACATGCTGTATTCTCAGTATGTGAAGCTCAATCCGTAATTCACCTATCTCTTTCAGTTTAGCTCGCACTGCATTAATGTCAACTTCATCTTCAAGCAAAAGCTTTTTCAGCTGGATCATTTTTGGAGCTAATTTTTCCCGTAAGTCAAGCATGCGCTTTTCATACATATTATTAATTTCAACAATCTTATCCACCTGAGCATCTGACAACCCCAATTCCTGCTTCAGCCGCTCTATATCACCAAAGATTGGACCCTTCTTCATTGGCATATCGTAACTTTGCCCTTTCCCTTTTGGCCCCTGCGCAAATGCAACAGTGGTAACAAGTGTCAGAAATAGAACATACGTAAAAACTTTTTTCATACACATCCCCCTTTACGTTTAGTAGCCTTTCAAATTTTGATTATTAGACCTTTATTCATGGCATTTAGTTCCATTTTTCTTTGTCAGATAAAAATTTTTCATTTAACGTTTGGAATTATACACTTAGTTTACTATAAAACTACTTTAATTTAATACCAAACTATATGAAAACCACCAGAGAAAAATTTTATATATTCTTTATCACACATCAGACACCTGGATCATACATTTTTAACTGAAGAGCTGGAAAAAGTTTCAATTACAGATATACCGACAGTAAATATATGGGAATCACAGAAGCGTAAGGGAAGAAAAGATCGGATAGATGTATTAAAGGTATGAAGAAATAACATTATGCATGTAAACCCTGCTTTTTTACGTCAGCAGAGTTTACATGCATTTTTCATTCAATTACAAACCTAACAGTGCCTTTTTCAGGCTTGCCTGTACCGGCTTTGGTCCAAGCCAGATAGCAAAAAGAGCTTTCTTTAAATCAAGTCCTGCAACTGAACCTAATGTAGTGGCTTTTTTTGTAGCCGCCTGAGTAAAAACAGCAGTTACACCCGACTTGGGATCATACCCTAACCTTATAACATCACCCTTTTTAAATTCAACAGTATTAAACAACTTCAAGAATGCATCTTTTTTGGCTGTAGCATACCCGCTTGAAGCCGCCTGTGCAAATCCCTCATTGGTTGCTTCAAGAAATCGCTCTTTGTTAAGCAATATTGAATCAATAACCAATACTACCGCCATTGGTTCATCTGCTTCAATAATTGCTTTTGCATCCGCAGCCTTTAAGCTCTCAGGCACATACAATGTAGCAATATATACCGATCCCAATATACCTTTAGTTCGTTTACCAGTACCTTTTTTAATTAGTTCTTTACCGCCGACAGTGAGTGGAAAAACATCTGACATCATGCAAACAGCAACCAGCAATGCTATAACAACTATTACACTTTTACGCATGCTAAAACCTCCTTCATTTTTTTATTATTTAAATCAAATGACTGGATAATTTAAAATACTATTTATATATTTTAGTCAAATAATTTTTTATTTTGAACAATGCAATTCAGATAAAATTGTATTTTATTTCTTATACATCATCAAACAAGAAAGAGTATCCATAATATCAAAAAAATCATCCCATTCATAGTATTCTTTATCTTGTGGCAAAAACTTTTTCAAAAGGCCCCGGGCAAACACTATATCAGCATACTTTGCCATCTCAATATCGGTAGGCCCATCACCAATGGCTATTTTGCATGTGTGGCGATAGTTACTCATAATTTTAGCCTTTGCAACGAGCTCGCCTTCATGCTCATAATCAGAAAAAACCTTGAGATACTCACCGCTTGTATCAATCTTTGCCGCATAGATTGCAGTAACGTTATTTTTCAGATTGCCTAATTTCCGCACCACGCTATCGTACAATCCGCCTGATATAATAACAACCGGGATAGATCTGCTATTGCAATATTCCAGAAACTCTTCAAATCCTGGCCGCATTTCTTTATCATCAATATATGCAAGCATATCTGGATATAATGAAGAGGGCAAAGATTCAAGCAACTGTCGCACACCCTGTCTGATGGTAAGCTCTTTATTCCACATCTTTCTGCCAATTTCATCAAATAAACCCGGAGCAAAGGTTTTACACATTCCCACAAATGTCTCAAGCGTTGTTATCGTGCCATCAAAGTCGCAAAATATGCAATATGTAGTATTGTTTTGTTGCATTCGGTAATATTCTTCAAAATATGTTAGATATTAATCCAGTGAGCTATCATCATGCGATTTTTCCAAAAGCGCTGTTGCATTGTTTAAAATACTTCGGGAAGTATTAGCAAGCTGCTGGATTTCATCAACCATCTGGGAAACAACTTCATTCATATGTTCAATGGCCTTTGCACTTGCTTCAATTGCTGCTTTTTGTTCTTCAGTACCGGCACCAATATTTTTTGCAAGTTCAACATTCTTTTCCATCTGTTCAATAATATTTTTTATATACTTTTCTTCAACAGTTACACTATCCTGCAGTATTTTAATCTTTGAGGAACTTTTGGCCATACGGGTAATTAAGTCCTTGAGCATCTCAGCAGTAGTCCTGATAACCTCAACGCCGGTTTCAGTAGTTTTTGTGCTTTGTAACAGCACCTTTTCAATATCTTTGATACTCTCAGATGTTTGAAAAGCCAGTTTGCCAATTTCATCCGCAACCACTGCAAAACCTCTGCCATATTCTCCGGCACGCGCAGCCTCAATGCTGGCGTTAAGTGACAGTAAATTTATCTTATCTGCTATATCAACTATTACGTTTATAGTATCACCTATTTTCTGGCTTTGCTCCCGTATCTGTTTGATGGTTGCTTCTACCTCTTTGATTCTTTCGTTAGCATGGCCTGTTTGCGCAACAACATGTTCAACTTCCTGAATTGTTTTATCTAAATTTTGCCGTGTTTCGTTTTTTATGACTTTGAACTCACTGACAATGGTTTCCATCATCTCATTGCCGCCCACCTGCTCCTCGGAAATGCGTGCAATGCTTTCCGCTGAACCCAGCAGTTCTTCAAGAGTTGCTGATATCTCTTCAAACGTGGATGCCTGGCTCTGCATTTTTTCATTAAATTTCACAGTGAGAATATCCTGCTGTTTTACCTGTTCCAGTAAATCTGCTACCTTTTCTTTTATAGTTTCGTTGAGCTGTCGCTGTAGCTCAGACTGATGGTGTATGATTTCTAACTGTTCCGTGGCACGATTATCATACTGTCCTATAACCCTGATATTTCGATACGACAGTACGCCAAAAACACCCGTTATCATTATAAAGAAAATTTCTCTCAAAATAATGAAACCATGAACTGGTTTTCCATCAATAGTAGCATCCCAGTGAATATCTGCTCCATGAGCTATCGCCACCAATAAAAATGCAGTCCATGTTACTACAGTATAGCCCGTATAAAAGGCCATAAGCCGCCGGTTATAGTAAAGTTGCAGCAAAACCAGTAATATAACCATAAGAACTGAGCTATTATATGACTCAAGAGCAAATGTCCAGTCATACTTTTGTGCATAGGCAAACTTGGCTGCTAAGGGTACGCTTATACTAATAAAGCCTAACAACCATTCAAAAATGCCTGCAGCTTTGAGTAATTTTTTTCTTTTATATATGATATATGCCAAAAATACACATACACCACTAACAAAGGACAAGCGAAGGATTTCTATAATATCCACCTTGCTTACAAACTGAAATATATGCGCAATGATTGCTATCGTGATGAAAAGTACTATATACGTTCCGTTTGAATTTATTTCAAGTACCTGGCGGGCTGTATAGTTTGTTTTCATATTTTCACCCCTTTATTAGTGAAGCATAAACACACGCTTTTGATATTACACATCCAGTAACAAAATATCAAGCCAATAACAATAGCGATTGATATTTTTTTGCCACAAAGCAATAACTCCTATAACAAGAATTACTATACATTATGCTATACAAAATTGTCTATACCTGATTATAAGTGTATCTCACGGCGTCCCATCATACTAATTTTCGCTATTAAAACCAGTAATACATTCAGCTTGTTTTAAACCATTCTTCCCGACCACAAATTTCCCTTACAGGTTATATTCCTGCACACCGTACATAAAGGGCATAAGGCTATCCCCATATCTATCATCTGTAAATCATAAAGGCCAAATAATCGTTTATTACGCTCATAATACCCCGATGTACGCTGAAGGTTGAAATGGAACGCATTATCTGATTTTAATGAAACCGTAGGTGCCAATTTTCTTGCTTCCGGTACCATCCTTGTGATTGACAGGTTGCACACGTATCCTTGTTTAAAAAAAGTGTATTATCTCTACACTGGACAGGATAATCATTATCGTTAGCTGTTAATTCCTCTCTGTGGTATGTCCTGCAGGAATATTGTGCTGTAACAGTATTGAGTATTGGCTATGTTAGCTGAATCAAGGCTATTTTTACGGTACAATAGTATTACATTTTTTACAAAAAATCATTTACATTTTATATCCCAACATACGTTGTATATGCAACTATTATGTTTTCAGGATACCGTTATGGATACTGTAAATATACAACTTTTTACACGGAAACGCTATCTTCATGTATTGCTCCCGCTTTTTATTGGCTCAATCATTGCATATTTAGACAGAGTCAATATTGCTTATGCAGCACTTACCATGAATAAGGATCTGGGATTCTCGGCCGAAATCTTTGGCATGGGTGCCGGCATTTTTTTTGTGGGATATATACTCTTTGAAATTCCCGGAGCAATCATTGCTGAAAAGTGGAATCCCAAAGGGTGGCTTATTCGCATCATGATCACCTGGGGTATAGTTTCATTTTTCATGGCATTTATCACCAAACCATGGCATTTTTATTTGCTGCGCTTTTTACTGGGCAGTGCCGAGGCAAGCTTTTACCCCGTATTATATGCAAGCATGGTACCGCGCTGGTTTACACCAGAAGAGCGCCCTAAATCTATTGCCCTGATGCTTACATCACTTCAGATCTCGGCAATTATAGGATCTCCTTTTGCAGGGTTTTTACTGGATATATCAGCTTTTGGCCTTAAAGGCTGGCAACTTTTATTTATATCCGAAGCAATACCAGCACTGTTATTTGGAATACTTCTATACTTTATTCTTTCAAATAACCCACTGCAGGTTACATGGCTTACAGATGCAGAAAAGAAGTATTTATCACATAAGCTTTCGCATGAACAAACACAAAAAGGACAGCACTACACAGTATGGCAGGCACTCAAAGATAAAGAAGTATTGAAACTGGCACTCATCTATTTCCTGTGGATAACCGGCTTCTGGGGTTTCAATTACTGGATGCCAACTGTCATCAAAGAATTATCAGGTTGGTCAAATATTGCCATTGGCTTTCTTTTTGCCATTCCCATGACATTATCTCTTATTGTCATGGTGTATATTGGCCACTCATCGTCAAAAACTGGTGAAAAGCGTCTGCATGGTGCAATTCCGCTTGGCATCGCTGCCATTGGACTTGGCGTTGGTGTTTTCATAAAGAACCCTTCTGTAAACATGATATTTGTATGTCTGGCAGCTATTGGTGTTTTTGGTCCTTTTGGTGTGTGGTGGTCATACCCCACAACATTTTTATCCGGAGCTGCTGCTGCTGGTGCTATTGGCCTTATCAATTCATCCGGAAATATTGGCGGGTATGTTGGCCCATATTTTATTGGCATTATTAAAGATATTACCAATTCATTTGAAGTATCATTTGTGATACTTTCAGGTATGGTGCTGACATCCGGCATCATGATGCTCACACTGAAGAAAAAGGTCTAATCATGAAGGGTTTTGTGCAATGTTATACCGGCAATGGCAAAGGAAAGACAACTGCATCCATTGGGCTTGCTATTCGGGCAGCCGGCTGGGGCAGGCATTCAATTATCATTCAATTTTTAAAGGGGCAAAAATCCGGGGAACAGATAGCACTCAAGCAGTTTAACGATTTAATAACAATTGTAACATATGGCAGCAAAAACTTTTATATTCCCGGCAACAATGATACTGAATATAAAGCATTAGCACACAAAGCATACAGCCACTGCATGGAAGCCTGCGGCGATAGTTCTTATGATATAATTATCTGTGATGAAATACTAACTGCACTCCACTTTAAACTGCTAACTTTAAAAGAAACCATTGGCCTTATCCAGACAAAACTGCCTGAGACTGAACTTATACTAACCGGCAGATATCTTCCCAAAAAATTATATCCGTACTGTGATCTTATAACCGAAATGAAAGAAATAAAACATTACTACACGCAAGGTGTTCCTGCACGTAAAGGTATTGAATTCTAATAGTTTTTTGCTGTTCATCATAAAAAAGGGCTGACGAAATGCCAGCCCTTTGTATTAATAAATAGTTATATTGTTTCTTATTTTCCCTGCAGCTTCTTTGCATCATTGATAAGTATATCAACAACTGTAGGATCTGCCAGTGTTGAAGTATCGCCCATACCTGACTTTTCAAATTCACCAGCTGCAATCTTCTTTAAGATTCGACGCATGATCTTGCCTGAACGAGTTTTGGGTAATACATCCGCCCACTGAATCATCTCAGGTGTTGCAATAGGTCCAATTTCCTTACGGACATGAGCAACCAGCTCTTTTTTAAGCTCATCGGTCTTTTCAACACCTGTTTTCAGTGTTACAAACGCGTAAATTGACTGACCTTTAATTTCATGAGGATAGCCAACAACTGCAGACTCAGCAACTTTTGGATGAGCAACAAGAGCTGATTCTATTTCTGCAGTACCCATACGGTGACCGGATACGTTGATAACATCGTCAACACGACCTGTTATCTGGTAGTAACCGTCTTTATCGCGCTTGCAACCGTCACCGGTAAAATACTTGCCAGGGAACTGTGTAAAGTATGTGTTGAAGAATCGTTCTGGATCCCCGTATACACCTCGCATCTGGCCTGGCCATGCTCTCTTAATACACAGGTTGCCTGAACATACGCCTTCAAGTTCAGTACCATTATCATCAACTATACATGGTTCAACACCAAAGAATGGTACCGTTGCCATAGCTGGCTTAATATCAATAGCACCTGGTAATGGAGTAATTAAGATACCGCCAGTTTCTGTTTGCCACCATGTATCAACTATTGGACACTCACCCCTGCCTATCTTATTATAGTACCAGTTCCATGCTTCAGGATTAAGTGGCTCGCCAACTGAACCTAACAACTGGATGGATGAAATATCATGTTTGTCAACCCAGCTGTCGCCTTCTTTTGCCAGTGCACGGATGGCTGTTGGAGCTGTGTAGAAAATGTTAACTTTATATTTTTCAACGATTGCCCAGAATCTTCCAAAATCGGGATATGTTGGAACGCCTTCAAACATAACCGTCGTTGCACCATTTGCAAGAGGACCGTATACAATGTATGAGTGACCGGTTACCCAGCCTATGTCTGCAGTACACCAGTAGATATCACCATCATGATAATCAAAAATCATCTTGTGGGTAAATGCAACGTATGTTAAATACCCACCGGTTGTGTGCATAACACCTTTTGGCTTTCCAGTTGAACCAGAAGTATACAGAATAAATAGCGGATCTTCAGCATCCATCTGCTCAGCGGGGCAATCGGCATCAACTTTGGCCATTTCTTCTTCATACCACTTATCCATTTTGTTATTCCAGTTAACCTGGATCTTGTCACCAACCCGTTTTACAACGATATGCAGGCGAACAGTTGGACAATCAGCAATAGCTTTATCAGCAGTGTCTTTCTGTGGAACAGCCTTTGCACCACGGAATGTTCCGTCGCAGGATACAACAACTTCTGATTTACAGTCCTGAATACGGTCACGAAGCGCTTCAGCCGAGAATCCACCAAATACTACTGAATGTACGGCACCAATTCGTGTACATGCAAGGATGCCAATGGCAAGCTCAGGGATCATAGGGAGAAAGAATGTAACGCGGTCGCCTTTTTTTACACCATTCTTCTTCAATACATTGGCAAACTTAGATACCTGCTCGTGCAGTTCTTTGTAGGTGAATTTTTTGCTTTCACTTGGCTCATTGCCTTCCCAGATCAATGCAACCTGGTTGCCGCGTTTTGCCAGATGCCTGTCCAAACAGTTGTATGAAACATTAACCTTAGCATTAACAAACCATCGTACCCACAGGTCCTTTGCTGTGGTACCATAGTTGCAATCCATTACCTTGTCCCATTTCTCGAACCAGGTAACATACTCTTCGGCAATTTTTCCCCAGAAGCCTTCTGGATTTGCCAGTGATTCTTTCCACATCTTTTCGTACTCTGCCCGGCTCTTTATATACGCTTTCTTGCGGAATTTCTCGGGAACCGGGTAAATCTCTTTTAATGTAACTTCTGCCATCTATTACCTCCGATGTTTATATTGTAATATGCACATTATGGGCACCGCTATAATGCGGCCTAACCCCTACGCATTCCTGTATTGTTCTTTCAAATATGCAGCTATCATTGAATCATAGCCTGCTGTCAATTCAAAAACTTTAATTGCCAGCCTGAAATTTGTTTTTTCTGATATTGCACCATGATTTGCTTCCATCTCTTTAAGGACTGCTTCATAATCGGATGGGTCAATGATAACCGTTACATATTTATAATTTTTTGCTGATGAGCGCAGCATTGCCGGCCCACCAATATCTATATTTTCTATTGCCTCTTCCAGGGTACACCCCTTTGCTACTGTCTGCTTGAACGGGTATAAATTGATAACTACCATATCAATGGGAATGATACCATGTTTCTGCATTGCAGCAACATGTTCAGGATTATCACGCACACCCAAAAGAGCTCCATGTATCTTTGGATGGAGCGTTTTGACCCTCCCATCCATCATTTCAGGAAAACCAGTGTAGTCTGAAACTTCAGTAACAGCAATACCAGAATCGCGTAACAGTTTTGCCGTGCCCCCGGTAGATATAATATCAACACCAAATACCTTTAGCTTGGAAGCAAAAGGCACTATTCCTGATTTATCTGATAAACTTATCAATGCTCGTTTAATTACTGACATTTTAACCCTATTTAACTATTTTAATTATACTAAAATTATTTTTTATTATCATACTACGGTTATGACCATTTGAATAAGCACCTGAAAAAATACAAGCATTTTTTAAATCTGAACAAAATGACTGTATTTTAACAATAATCCAGACAACGAATAGCATATTTTTGTGAATGTTATTGCCATGATAACTATCAATTCTTCATCATTATTGATATATTTATAATAGTTAATGTAATACACAATGGAAACAGGTATCAGAATATATGTATTGCGAAGTCCCCGCAATTATCAAACCTTAAAATTTGTATCTTACCTCATTTTTACGTTTTCTGCACACCCTGTGTTCTCAGCCTGAAACACTGCATTTTTTTATACAGTGATCACTGAAGACACAGTGTTTAGAGTATATGGCTCTGACCCCATGTACTCCGCAAGAGGTTTTTCACCGATAACTATCGCACAGAATTTAAAAAAATTACATACTACCAAAAATTTTTATTGTCACTGAGAGCAAATTATAGTATTTTTATACTAAAATAGTATAAAAGTATAAAATATTATGACTAAACGAAAGCAACAACAGATTTTAACCACAGCCGAAGCAATGTTTAACCGTTTTGGCATAAAAAAAACAGCGGTTGATGACATAGCCCGCGATGCCAGGGTTGCCAAAGCTACTATATATAATTATTTTGGCAACAAGGAAGGTTTGCTTAAAGCCTTAATTACACAAAAAATAAAGCAATTTGAATCGCGTTTGCAGAACACCGCTGACACTGCCATAAATCCCGTTGATGCAATCAAATCATTAATCCAGGAGCACATACACCTTTTTACCGCCAACCCTTTTATTAACGACCCCGCGCTACAGGATAACGAATTAAAAGAAGAGCTCAGCCAAAAGGAAGAACATCTGCTACAAAAAATAGTACAGCAGGCATCGGTGAAGGGTTTATTACAAAGCGGCGATAGTAACCAGATAATTCATACACTGCTGTTATTGCTACAAGGCATAGAATCATCCATTAAAAGCATCTCTTTTTCAATGGATTTGCTGAATGACAGCATCAATTTTATTTCAGAGACATTCTTTAAAACCAGGGCAAAGGAGGGTCATAATGGCACAGCTTAATGTGATGCTGTTTGAATTCGTTGTTTTTTCAGTTGCAGGATGGATGTTAGAGGTTATTTATCGTTCTCTAACCAATAAACGTTTTGTAAATCCCGGATTCTTAACAGGGCCATACCTGCCTATCTATGGCACAGGAGCTCTGATTATCACCTCAATTGCGTATGCCACCACACATATTCCCGTATTATATAAATTTGCCATTTATTTCATATCCTTAAGCCTGCTTGAATACATAACCGGCGCTATTCTGTATACAATAACCGGAAAGCGATACTGGGATTACACCAATGAACACCTTAATATACAGGGACATGTATGTCTGCCATTTTCGTTTATATGGGGTATTTTAGCGTTAGCATTTGAATTTGCTATTCTGCCCCTGCATGGCTATCTGGTTGCTTCACTGAGTACGGTTTTCATTAATACTGTAATAAGCTTTGGCATACCACTCATGATTACCGATTATATGGTAACGCATAATATTGCACAAAAATTACTAAATGCCCAATTGCCTGTATTTAATCCGGGCCAGTTCAGGTTAGGATTTGTGAAATTTCAGAATGATGCCCTCATTTCATTGCGCGGTTTTATGGATATAGCCTTTTCATACAGAAAAAAAATATCTATTATAAAACCCATACAGGCAAATAAAATTATTAGATTATTCAAAAAGAGATATACTGCACTAATCAGCACCATTCGTAATAAAAGCAAAAAGTACAACTAATACCAGCATACAGGAGCATTATGGAAAATAAAAGGTTTTTTTCACTGCCATTTGTACAGGATATTCTTCACAATAAAGATTTTCAATCCCTGCAGCGTTATATACATCATGGCACAACAACATGTTATCACCACACGCTGGAAGTAGCATGGCTATCGTATAGATTAGCTGTAGCTTTAAAACTTGATCGTGTTGCCGCAACACGCGGGGCATTGTTGCATGATTTCTTCATGTACGACTGGCGCACGGGCGGCCCCAGACTTCATGGATTCAGACATCCGCGGATTGCACTCAACAATGCATCAAAACATTTTGTGCTGGGTTCAAAGGAAAAAGACAGTATACTGCGACATATGTGGCCATTGACGCCTGTTCCGCCACGATACCCTGAATCATGGATAGTAATGACAGCAGATAAGATAGTATCAACCATGGATTATATTCGCTTTATAAAAAGTAAAGCGGCTTTGATGTATAATACCATGCACACCTATATGTGGCTACCATTACAATCGCGATTCAATCGTCCAAAGCTATATTCTTAAATGTACTGGCAATCGTTTTTTTTCTGTGATGCACCCATCAACATCCTTTTGTTCTAACGCACGTGAACTGTAGTGTCATAATAGCTGCCCGGATATTGTTTACCGGCAAAATTTAACAGGTACTATCGCCTCCCGTAAACAATCAATGCACTAACCGGCAGCCCCCCATGGCTGAAATGTATTTCCCTATCAGCAGGAATTGTAAATACTTCTTTAATCCTTGAAGGGATTAACACGCAAAAACTCCACTCCGGATACCATGCTTTATAAATATTCGCAAGGCGTTTATATAGTTGTATAGTATCATCAGCATGAATCCGCTTGCCATAGGGTGGATTGACAGCGCACAGAACCTTCCCTCTGACAGCTTGCATTTTCTCTTTTAAATAATCTCCGGTATACGTATGTAGTTGGGCTCCTGCTTTCATGCTGTTTTGCTGTGTGATTGCTACCATGTCAGGGTTACTGTCACCAGCTATAATTGTTATATCCCTGTTCCCACCTGGTTCCTTGCGTATACTGCCAGTGAATATATGCTTACGGAATGATGGCCAGTGCATAAAAGCAAATGTACGGTTAGCTCCTGATGGAACGCCATGAAGTATACACCATGCCTCAATGGGGAATGTGCCGCTGCCGCACATGGGGTCAATGATGGTATCATAGTCATACACATTGCATTCATATAATAGTGCTGCAGCTATTGTTTCGCGAAGAGGTGCCTCACTGATGTGCTGCTTATATCCCCGCTTGTATAACGGCTCACCGCTTGAATCAAGACTTACCATGCACTCATCATGGTTAAAGCGCACAAATACCTTTTGCACTTCACCTGCAGTATTGCAAGGTATGCCAAACATTGACAGACGCTTTTCTATTGCTTTTATTACTTCCTGGCCAATTCTTTCCGTATGGTGCAGTTTAGAATTATGTACACTGACCTCAACATCAATTCTCTGTCCCTGTATATATAGCTCCCAGGGAAATTCTTTAAGTGTGCGATAGATCTCATTAAAATGATATGCCCTGAAATGGCACAACCGCATGAGTATACGCGTTGCAACCCTGGAATAGTAATTTGCCGCGTAACAGTGCTCCAGTGTTCCTCTGAATGCAACACCGCCTTTTGTAACAGTGCACCCCTGTATACCCAGAAGCTTTAACTCTTTACTGGCTGTCTCTTCAAACCCTGGCTGTACCACTGCAAAAAAAGTATGGAGCCTGTGTATTACATGCCGGGCAATCCGGCGCTGTATGGCTTTCTGTGAGGTGCTGTAATTCATGGTTACTTTTTTTCAAACACTGCAAGCAATTCTATGTGTTGTGTTTGGGGAAACATATCATATGCCTTGCACCATGTAAGTGCATACCTGTCAACAAGCATTGCTGCATCCTGTGCAAAGGTAACAGGATTGCATGACATATACACAATCCTTGTCAGGTCTGCCTGCAACAATTTGCCCACAACCTTAGGGCCAAGGCCTGTTCGCGGCGGATCAACTATTGCTACATCATACTTCATTGTATTCCCGCTTACATACTCAAGCGCATCAGCCTGCACAAACGTTACATTGTCAATACCATTGAGTGCGGCATTATGCCCTGCTGCCGCAACAGCTTCATGGTTTGTTTCAACACCAGTAACAGATTTCGCCTGTTTGGCAACATAAAGGCTTATGCTCCCCACACCACAGTACATATCAAGCACATTGCCATATACGTGCCTGGCAATTTCCCTGTATATTATCTGTGTCATATATGTATTTGCCTGAAAGAATGAATTTGGTGTTATTCTGTAGATGATACCATCCAGTGATTCTTCAATATATCCGCGTTTTATATCCTCAAATACTTTCCCGTAACTTAGATCTGCCAGTCCATCACTTAAAATAAGCGAAATGGAATCTACATTATTATATATAGCATTAATGACTGCTTCAAGATTATTCTCGTTCCGTGCTACAACAAAATTTGCCATTACCTGACCTGTATTAAATCCCTGCCGCAATATCACATAGCGCAGATACCCTTTATGGACCAGATAATCATAATCCTCAACACCTGAAATTTTTTCCCGTATAGTGGCAAATATACTTCTGCCAGCATCCTGCAAAAGAAGACAATCGTAGAGGTCAACAACATGTTTAAAACTCCCCCTTCTTCGCAACCCTATTTTTCCAAAAGCCGTAACATAATCCATGCGGCTTCTGTACCCAAGGGGTATAGAAGGCTCTATGGCATCAACGCTTATAACAGTATTCAGCAGAGCATTGCAATACTCCTTCTTTATTGCCAGCTGTGTACTGTAATCAAAATGCTGGAGTGCACAGCCGCCACAGTTGCCTGCATACATGCACGGCGGGTCAATGCGTTTATCAGCAAACCTTTCAGCAATGGATAATAAAAGCTTTTGATGTTTTTTCAAGAGCCATTACTCCAGACCACTGACCTGTGCGGATTCAGGGTATTCCACAGCAAAGTGTATTGTTAATTCCTTTTTCTGATTAGGGGAAAGCTGTATTTTCCATGTTGCTTTACCCTCGTTATCAATGTCAGCGCCAATGCTGTTTTTGTTAATAAGGGTAACAGTTATCTTTTCATTCTGCGAAACAGGAATTGCATCCTGGACTGTAACAGCAACATCACGCTTTTTCCCATTGACAAGTTTTATAGAATATACATAATCAATGCGCTTTGTTTTACTCACCAGACCTTTATAGTCGGTCTTCTTGCTTAAAAGTTTTCTCTCAACCAAAAGGCTCTCATCAACACCCAGTGCTATTGTTATTGAATCCTTTGGCACATAAAGCTTATTAAGGGAAAACGAATTTACAAACTTCCCATCCAGATATACATTCATGTTTCCACCCTGCATGGGGAAATCAAAAGGATTTGGGAATTCACCTTCAAGCATAACAAACGGAAGTACCCGGGGAACAGTTGCATAGCGCACTGTACAATCCACTATTGCCTTTGCTACGGATATTTTATATGCAGTGCCATCGGATGGAATAGTCTTTGCCCCCTTTACCTGAAATGAAAATGCAATACGCTCTTCCTGCATTTGGGGCATTTCCATAGCCTCCTGGGCTGCTTCTGCAACATCCTGGCTTTCAAGATTCATGCTTTTGGTTGCTTCTTTATAATAATACGATGGCTGGTAAATATCTACATACCATGGATTCAGCGTGGGCTTCTGTGTTGCAACAAAAGGTTTTGAGGTCGATAGCTCTAAAGAAACATCCTTCCAGTCTTCACCAGTCCTTTGATACACACGGGCATTGCACATCACTTCAACCGTCTGCGTTTCAGTATTTGCACGGGCATCATATTCCATATTCCATCCTGCATTTCCTGTAATATACTTAATCATTACCATTGCGCTATCCTGACCGGTATGCACAACAACCAGCTGTAATGACTTTGTGGCTTCATCTTTACCAAGAAGCGACAGCTCTTTTTCCAGCCGCTCCTTTTCCTCTTTATGTTTTTGGAGTGCCTGCTGCAATATAGCTATCTTTTTATAGCTCTGGTAACTGTGCTGTTCAATTAATTGCAGTATCGATTGCATCTGAGCTGCAGTCATGCCAGCAGAAAATGGCAATACGCTGACTTTTTTTATATACTCAAGGGCTGTGTTCAATGCCTGTATCTCATTTTGCTTTGCATTAATCTCGGTATTGATTGATTCAAGTTTTTCTTTGAGTGTGTTAATGCGCTGTGCATCGCCTCTTTTAAGATAGGTTGTTTGTATAGAAACATTATGCAACATAGCACCCTTAACAACCACCTGAACCGATTCATTAACTATTGATGCAGGCAGTCCATCTATGTTTATCACATTTTCACCTTTATGCAGATTTACCTTAGCTTCTTTTGTAATCAGTGCGCTGTCATAATAGACAATAACTTTACTGATTTCAGGTTTTATTGTTTGGGCATAAACTACTGTAATGCTTGTAATAAATATCATTGTTGCCAGTACAGTTTTTTTCATATAGAACCCTCCTCTTATAAAAATAAAATGTAAGATGAATCATTTCCCATCACCACCTGCCCGGATGATATATTCACCAGTTTTTTAAGTCATTCTGAAGATACCCGGTGTTTAAGACTTGTAAGGCTGTGAACTGTAACCAGTAACTATCGCCACAAAATACTACCATGTACGATAGCTCATAGTAACAACTTTTGCCATTAAAAAATTTATTTCTGAATACGTACCTGTGCTATTTGCCGGGATATCAATACTAACCTGTCATCATCCCATGTTTCGCCATCCGTTTCAAGAAGGCCACAGGTTATGAACCTGGTACGCGTATAAAACCGCAACCACTTTGACTGCGGCATATTTCTGATATTGATTGTCAATTCAATGGTTGGCACCCACGCAACCAGACCTAAGCTCACAAACACTGCAGGCGGTATAACATCCGACATTAACAGCAAAGCAGGTATGTCATATTCTCTTTCCTGTCTGAATGAAATCTATCCTTTTTGTATAGATTCATCACGCAGCTTCCCCTGCATCCATCCTGCTGAATATGGATCAAGCCTGATGTCAACATGCGAAGACAATGTGTAATCCGGTATTTCAGGAAT
This sequence comes from Leptospira biflexa, assembly GCA_020721905.1. GTDB lineage: Bacteria > Spirochaetota > UBA4802 > UBA4802 > UB4802 > UBA4802. Next base: position 19,395 of record DYLU01000056.1, read on the forward strand.
AGGAATGCATTCCTGTAACGCTGCCACCCGGGGAACTGCTGTTTCATATTTTTCAATATCACATTCAATCTTTTCATTTGCAAAAGTGCCCCAGCAGCGTATTTTTTCTTTTCCTTCCTGATAAAGGCTGGCCTGATAACGATTAAACTGTGCAGACTGTGCAAAACATTCAACGTGAATTTCACAATCACCTGGTTTAGATCGGGATATATAATTTGCCGTTACTATAGGTGTTGATCGTTTGTCACTTTGCATGGCCATTGCATTCCCCAACAATGCAATGAGATAGCCGCCATTGGGGATTTCGCCACGGCCTACCCAGCTCTGCCGGTCATC